>JANQMQ010000324.1 GCA_028279995.1 Candidatus Phaeomarinibacter sp.
CAACATGAAGAATGCGATGCCGAGGCCCGTGCCGAACAGGACAGCGGCGCTGAGAATGTGGACCCATTTCCAGAGAAGAAACGCATCCATCAGCGGCGCGCTCCCGAAGATGCCAAAACCACGGTCGCTGCGACAATGGGAACGACCTTAAGCAAGGGCCCAAGAGGATCCATCCACATTGCTGGGGCGAGCAATGTCAGGCCGCCAACATACCCCAAGCTGATAGCAATCTGAGCAAGGCACGGACGCAACAGATCGCGGGCAACAAGCAGCCACACGCCCAGTGCGACGTCGAGGCAGGATGTAGCTATGATTAGAGCAATCGTTGCTGATAAGCCAACGATACCAGTGAGGGCTAGCGCTGCAGTCGAATCGAGCGCAGACGACACAGACACCAGCGTGATGATGCCTGTGGCAATCCAAAAAAGGGCCAGCAGCACACGCAGGAAAATCATGGGAGCTGCGAGCCGTGCATCCCGCTTGTCCGCGCTCGATGGTGGATCTTTGGCTAGTGCATCGGAGATGGTGCGTATGGCAAGGCCTGTCGCGTCGGCAAAAGGGTGATGGTCAGCCACGTTGGGCTTTTCGGTCTGTTTGAAGGAGGTTGTGCGCAAGGCCGTTTCAACACCGAAGAGGCCTAGCAAATCAGCAGTCCAGATGGCGGGCTGCATCATCCAGCGCGGCACGGAAATGATCCGTGCCGGACCAAACCCAAGCCAGGCACGGATGGTCTGAATGATATCGCTCAGGGTCTTTTGTTCGGGTCCCGTGACGGCGAGTGTTACTTGGGAGGCGGCATCCGGAGTCGCCAGCCGGAGCAGGCCTTCAGTGAGATCATCCATGGCGACAGGCTGAAATACGATGTTTGCCTGTTCAGGTACAGGAACCAGTCCCGGCAGACCCGCAAGCATGCGGATTAGGGCAGTGCCGCCATAGCTCTCCCGAGCCACCACGAGCGAAGGCTTAAGAATGACCCAGTTTGTATCCAGCGATTCAAGGTATCTGTCAGCCACACGCTTGGAACGGGAATACTCCGTATCCACATCATCGTCGGCGCCGAGGGCTGAGATGTGCAGGATGCGTCCAACACCCGCTTCGAGTGCTCCGTCAAATAGGGCACAGGTTGCCGCGCCATGGATAGCTGCAGGATCATCGCGTGACGTCCTTTGCAGAACGCCGGCGCAGTTGACTAGGACGTCACAGCCTGCCAGCCGTTCGGCCCAGATACCTGACTCCGTATCGGTGTTGAGATCGCAATACCGCCATTCAACTGTAGGCAACAAGCGCGAGCCAAGAGCAACATCACGGCCAAAACCAATGACTTCATGGCCTGCATGGACGAACCGGCGTGCCACATGGCTGCCAATGAAGCCGTGTGCGCCGACGAGTCCAACCTTCATGGGCTACGCCCCGAATTGCTGCCTAGAACGGTACTTCGTCGTCGAAGTCACCACCGAAATCGTCACCACCGCCGGATGCTGACGCGGCTGCCGGGCGGCCGCCACCGGATGCACCCATGCCACCGCCGGAGCTTGCTCCCATGCCGCCGCTGTCGCTGCGACCGTCGAGCATGGTCAGGGTCGAGTTGAAGCCCTGCAGAACAACTTCCGTTGAATAGCGGTCCTGACCGGACTGGTCCTGCCACTTGCGCGTCTGAAGCTGGCCTCCCAGATATACCTTGGAGCCCTTCTTCAGATATTGCTCGGCAATCTTGGCGAGACCTTCTGAGAAGATGACCACCCGGTGCCATTCGGTCCGCTCCCGGCGCTCGCCGGAATTGCGGTCACGCCAGCTCTCGGATGTGGCGATACGCAGATTGACGATCGGCCTGCCATCCTGGGTGTGGCGAACTTCAGGGTCTGCGCCGAGATTGCCGACGAGGATGACTTTATTGACGCTGCCTGCCATGGGTGCGGGCCTTTCCTTGCACTTATCTTCGCCGCACGTTTGCTGGATGAAGGCAATGACGCGCGAAATTATTGAGTTGGCCGAACGGTAGCCGATAATCAGCCCGCCCGCCTCACCGCTGCAGAATTAATCCACAACAAATGTATATGTTCTTGCTATGTTCCTAGCATGTCGAATCGACTTGAACCAGCAGTCTAAGCACACTGCGCGGCTTCATGTTCCGCCGCCCTGCAGCGGCCCTGTTCTTTGTCCTGGCACGCCGACCATGTCTGATCCCTTAGACGACGAAACGAGCCCGACCGGCCTTCCGGTCTTGTACACCGACCGCCTGCGGCTGGTGCCATATGGATTGGATCCGGCAAATGTCGCGGCTTTCTGCCGGATTACGACGGACCCGGCGGTCTACTGGTGGCGTGAGGAGCCCTACACGACCGAGCAGCAGTCTGAGCATTTTCTGTCCGGCAAGCTGTTTGATGGCCTGCCTCACGGGATGGGGTATTGGGCCGTGTTCTTGGCGGAGGGCAACACACTCCTTGGGCAGGTCATTCTGCAGCCCCTTGAGGAATCCGGCCTGATTGAGATTGGCTGGCACTTTCTCGAGGGTGCGCGCGGCCAAGGCTACGCGACGGAGGCCGCCGTCCGTCTCCTCACCTACGGATTTGATGTGCTCGATGTTGATCCTATCTACGCAGTCATCCGTTCCTCGAATGAGCCTTCCATACAGGTGGCCATGCGTATCGGCATGCGGCCCGACGGCCAAGGCACTTACTACGAAAAACCGCATCTGCGTTTTCGGCTGATGCAGTCGCAATACGCTTTCCAATCACAGGACAAGACCTCTTGACCGGACTTCGCAATATCACTGTCAAAGGCGCCCGCGAGCACAACCTCAAGGGCGTTGATGTAGAACTGCCGCGCGACAAGCTCGTGGTGATCACCGGTCTGTCCGGCTCGGGCAAGTCATCCCTGGCGTTCGATACCATCTACGCCGAGGGGCAACGCCGCTATGTGGAGAGCCTCTCCGCCTATGCACGTCAGTTCTTGCAGATGATGGAAAAACCGGACGTCGACTACATCGAAGGTCTGTCACCGGCGATTTCCATCGAGCAGAAAACAACGTCCCGCAACCCCCGCTCGACCGTCGGCACAGTGACAGAAATCTACGACTATATGCGCCTGCTGTTTGCGCGCGTCGGCATTCCCTACTCACCAGCAACCGGTCTGCCGATTGAGAGCCAGACAGTCAGCCAGATGGTGGACCGTGTCCTGGCTCTTGAAGAAGGCACGCGGCTCTTCCTGCTGGCGCCCATGATCCGCGGGCGCAAAGGGGAATACCGCAAGGAGTTTGCGGACCTGCTCAAGCGCGGCTTCCAGCGCGTGAAGGTGGATGGTGAGTTCTACGAGTTGGAGGACGTCCCCAAGCTCGACAAGAAAAAGAAACACGACATTGAAGTCGTGGTGGACCGCCTTGTCGTCCGCAAGGATATCGCGGGCCGTCTGGCGGATAGCATGGAGACCGCCCTACGCCTTGCTGAAGGTATCGCTATTGCGGAGTTCGCAGACGAGAAGGACGACAACGGCTCACCGCGCCAGTTGATCTTCTCAGAAAAATTTGCCTGCCCGGTCTCCGGTTTCACGATAGAGGAGATCGAGCCCCGGCTGTTTTCGTTCAACAATCCCTTCGGCGCCTGCCCGGCCTGTGATGGTCTGGGCACGGAGCTTCAGTTTGAGCCGGATCTCGTCGTGCCGGAACCCTCCTTGAGCCTGCGACAGGGTGCTGTTGCTCCCTGGGCCAAGACCGGTACCACGTCGCCCTACTACACCCAGACCCTTCAGGCGCTGGTGGACCACTACGGCGGTTCCATGACGGAAGCCTGGAGCGACCTGTCCGAGACACTCCGCAACGCCATTCTGTTCGGCACCGGCAAGGATGAGATTGAATTCCACTACGACGACGGCATCCGCTCCTACAAGACCAAGAAGACATTTGAGGGTGTGGTCGGCAACATCGAACGCCGCTGGCGCGAAACAGATTCAGCCTGGATGCGTGAGGAACTGGCCCGCTTCCAGTCCGCCCACCCGTGTGAGTCCTGCGGCGGCAACCGCCTGAAGCCCGAAGCCCTCGCGGTCAAGATCGCCAAGCTGCACATCAGCGAGGTGGCAGACTTTTCCATTCGCGAAGCTCATGACTGGTTCTCGAAGGTCGACAAGACCTTCACCAAGAAGCAGAACGAGATCGCAGGTCGTATTCTGAAGGAGATCCGCGAGCGCCTGCGCTTCCTCGTGGATGTAGGGCTCGACTACCTCACCCTGTCGCGTGGCTCCGGCTCGCTGTCCGGCGGCGAGAGCCAGCGTATTCGCCTCGCCTCCCAGATCGGCTCTGGCCTCACAGGCGTTCTGTATGTGCTGGACGAACCCTCCATTGGACTGCACCAGCGCGACAACACCCGCTTGCTGGAAACCCTCAAGCGCCTGCGCGACATTGGTAACACTGTGGTGGTAGTCGAGCACGATGAAGAAGCCATCATGGATGCAGACTATGTCGTCGACATGGGCCCTGGCGCCGGTGTGCACGGCGGTACGGTTGTGGCGTCCGGCACGCCCAAGCAAGTCATG
>JANQMQ010000376.1 GCA_028279995.1 Candidatus Phaeomarinibacter sp.
GGCCCGCACCCGGAAAATCCCCCGCTTCGCGACGTTGCTTGGGGATGGTCCAGGCGATGGATGCCTCGATCGGCGAGGTGGTTTCATCGATGTCATTGCCATAGAGGCAAAGACCAGCCTCCAGACGCAGGCTGTCGCGGGCACCAAGACCGATGGGTTCCACCTCTTCGTGGGCAAGAAGGGCGCGGACGAATTTTTCAGCGTCTTGCGGCGCGACGGAAACTTCCACGCCATCTTCACCCGTGTAACCAGAGCGACTGACATGTACGTCCATGCCGTCGAAGGTGGCATGGGTTGCCGTCATGAACACGAGGTCAGCCGCGGCGGGGCAATGCTTTGCAAACACATCCACGGCACCGGGACCCTGGAGCGCGACAAGCGCCTGGGTGTCAAGCGTCTCAAGCGTCACGCCGGCAGGCAGTGCCTTGCGGATATGCGGAAAGTCGATCGCCTTGCGGGAGGCATTGACCACGAGAAAAAGATGTCCTTCGCGGGCCGGGTCGAGCGGACGGGTCACCATCAGGTCGTCAATGATGCCACCGTCATCGTTGAGCAGAATGGTGTAGCGCTGCTGTCCGGGCGCAAGCCCCACGATGTCGCCGGGTACCAGCGTTTCGAATGCCTTGGCTGTCGTCTCGTGGTCCGGACCAATCAGATAGGCCTGCCCCATGTGGGAGACATCAAACAGGCCTGCCTTGGCGCGCGTGTGCAAATGCTCGCCCAGCACGCCGAGCGGATACTGTACCGGCATGTCGTAGCCTGCGAAGGGCACCATCTTGGCGCCGAGTTCCACATGCAACGCATGAAGGGCGGTTTTTTCGAGAGTATCGTGTGAGCCGTCTGCCACTTGGGTTTCTGCTTTCGCCAGAGTCGTAGGTCCGCCTCCCGCCCAAGCTGATATACAGCCCCTGCGGCAAGCGCCCCCTCTGTCGAAAACCTGAGAGATTCACCCTGCCTGAAGCCGGTCCCCATCGAGGAGCCTCAGTGGCGGGCTTACTCCTTCGGTGAGCGTCCGGGACACGTCCCGCATGCTGCTTTCCAGAGTGTCATCCCCACGCGGTCCCTGGTGCCTGAGAGTTTCCGGGGCGGTTGCTCCTTCGGCGCCTTTGGCCTGCAAACTCACAAATGGAATTTCGCACGCCGCCAGTCTCTCCCGCGCAGGTTAGGCTGACGGGGGCGATGATAGGTTGGGCGGGGCAAGAGTCAATCGGCGCGTTTGATAACAGCCAATTCCCGGCCAGATCGTGGCACTGCTGTGTCTTTTGCAGCCAATGCCGGATACCGGCCGGTCATCCAGACCTTTGCCTAAAGGCGCGGACGGTTGCGGTTTTCCTGTACCTGCTCCGGGCTCAACTGGAAGCCGAGGACGATGTCGTAGAGCACACCGTCATCCTCGCCGACCTCGAACTCAAGTCCTCTGAAAGTACGGGTATAAACAGCCACTCGCCGACCCGGCTCAAACTCCACCTCGGCCTCAAAGGAAGTCTTTTGCAGGATCGATTCGCCGTTTCGTGTCACAGCAACGAATATCGGAGCGGTCACGGCGCTTCTGGTCGCCGCCGGGCCTGCTGTCACGCTCATGCTGAGGGCATAGTCGACGTCGATCATGGTGTCGCTGTAACTGCAGTCGGCCACCGCATCGAGAAGCTCCCAGCGATAGGCTACGTCAGTGATGTCACGGCCAGGCCCTGGGCGGTACTCCACCATCTGCTGGGCATCGGCAAGAATGCCAGCATTCGGGCAGCCACGCGCCTGCTCGACTTTCCGGTTCTCCCCGCTCCACCAGCCGCAGCCGGCCACAATCAATGCCAGGGCGGCCACCAGGCCAAGGCGGGTGCCACCACGCGCAAACTGGGTGGTGAATGCGGGTAAACCCATGTTCTTTATGGAGTTTCTTGTGTCGGCCATGCGTCGAATCGATACCTTGACTTGGGGACCTCAGTGCCTCACTTACGCCTGTAGATGCGCTCATACTGACATCCGGGCGCCCTGCGGCGGCGGGAGGCGAACAGTAGCCAAGCGCCCGTTAACCGGCAATAGAAAGACGTTCCGTGACCCAAGCAGCCCCCAAGGCTCCAACTCTTTCAATCCGCCTGGCAGCACCCCGCGGCTTCTGCGCGGGCGTCGACCGGGCGATTCTCATGGTGGAACGCACGATCGAGAAATATGGCGCGCCGGTCTATGTGCGTCATGAGATTGTCCACAATCGCCATGTGGTGGAAGGCTTGGAAGAAAAGGGCGCTGTGTTTGTTGAAGAACTCAGTGAAATCAAGGACCCGAGCCGTCCCGTCATCTTTTCAGCTCATGGTGTGCCCAAATCAGTACCCGCAGATGCTGAATCGCGCGGGATGTTCTATCTCGACGCCACCTGCCCGCTCGTCTCAAAAGTACATGTGGAAGCCAACCGCCACTTTGAAGAGGGCCGGCACATCCTGATGATCGGCCATGAAGGCCATCCGGAAGTGGAAGGCACGCTGGGCCAACTGCCTGACGGCGCCATTACACTGGTTGAAACTGTTGAAGATGCTGACCGGGTTTCCCCGGCCGACCCGGACA
>JANQMQ010000398.1 GCA_028279995.1 Candidatus Phaeomarinibacter sp.
TCCGACGATATTGCCGGGGGGTGCGAAGTTGGGGGTGTCGTTGTTGATGATCCTGTTGTCAAAGACGCGAACTGAATGGCCGCCCTGCTGGGGCAGGCCCGGCAGGTCAAAGATCAGGCCGCCGCCGGTGTTGTGCCGGGCGATGTTGTCATGGACGTCCGCCACATAGCTGTTCTCGATCTCGATGCCTGCGACGTTGTATTCGGCCAGGGAATTGCGAACGATGATGTTGTCGGACTGGCCGACATAGATGCCTGCGTCTGACGCGCCGCGGGCAATGGCACCGTCAATGAGCACGTTCTTCGAGGCCACCGGATACAGGCCGTAGGCGCCATTGAGTGGATCAGGACCGTTGGTCCATTCGGCACGTACACGGATGAACGAGATGCCATCGGCGCCGATGACCTTGATCGCGTCGCCCTTGGCATCTTCTACGGCGAAATCCATCAGGGTCACGCCGGACGACTCCACCAGCAGCCCCTCGGCACCGCTTTCCTGGGTGCGGAAGGAGAGGATGGTTTCATCCATGCCCGCGCCCTTGATGGTGACATCGTCCACGTTCAGGGACAGACCTTCGGTGAGCTCATAGCGGCCCGGTCCGAGCTCAATGACCGCGCCGGGCTCTGCCAGCATCAGGGCCTGCTGGATGGCCGTATAGGCATCGGCCGCCTCGGTCATTTCGAGGCCGGAAGCATCTGCGGGCGCCGATGCTTCACTGGCCGGGGCAGACGGCGTCTGCGACGTGTCCTGTGCCGCAACCGGTACTGTGCAGACCATCAGCGTCGCCAGCGTTTGGGCAATCAGCGGCGGGGTGAAGAGGCGGTGGCGTTTGACGGTCATTGAAAGCTTCCCCTGGGATGCGCCGGCGTTGGCTCGCCGGATTCTTGGTTGTGGTTCTGGAAATCCATGCCTTTCCAAACCGTAACTCGACAATACCCGCCATCAGCGGGAACACTTAACCATGATGCAGATCAGGTGCGCATGAACTCCAGCAGGCAGGGTGCGCACACAGGCCTGAAGGAGACGTAAATCCGGATTCCCGGGTGCCGTCATATGTCTGTCGCCGAGCTCTGCCGAGGCTCGCAAAAAGACGCACTTTGTGCGTATTCTAACGCTGGGCTGTGACCCATTTGCACGCCTGATTGATGCCAAAAGCGGCAGTTTTGATTCGTGGCCGGCGCGTTGTGCCATCGCTGCTAAGCGCCTGAACCCATGGATTTATTGCACCGCAGCAAACAGTGAATGGTTATCGTATGATTAACAAAACTGCTCAAAACGTGACCAAAAAGCCATACCCGATATCAATGATGTTATCGGGGCGTCACATTCGGTCACAATCGGGTTGACTCACAAAGGGGCTTCCAGTGGTCTATGTGCGAGGGATGCTGACTGGCCGGGGGGACAGGGATCATGCTCTTTATAAAAGAGCCCCTTCTCCTCCTTGCACGTCATTACGTCTAAATAGCGAGGATCGAGGAGGATCGCTCAAATGACTACTCGCAATTTGCGATCCGCACTCCTAGGCAGTGC
>JANQMQ010000404.1 GCA_028279995.1 Candidatus Phaeomarinibacter sp.
CACGCACCCGGTTCATGGCATCCACCACCGTCTCCGGCCCGTAGAGCCAGCCCACGCGCAGCGCCGCCAGCCCATGCACCTTCGAGAAGGTCCGCGTCATCACCACATTGGGTGATGTCGCCACCAGCTCAAGGCCAGCCTCGTAGTCATTGCGCTGGACATATTCCGCATACGCTGCATCCAGAATGAGCACCACATTCTCAGGAAGCCCGGTCTGCAACCGCTTTACTTCATCAATCGGAATATATGTACCGGTCGGGTTGTTCGGGTTGGCGATGAACACCATTCGCGTGCGGTCCGTCACCGCGCCCAGAATGGCATCCACATCCGTCGTCAGCCCGCGCTCGCGCACTTCCACAGGCACACCACCGGCAGCCTGCGTCGCAATGCGATAGACCGCAAAGCCATGTTCCGTGTGAATGGCCTCGTCACCCTTGCCGAGAAAGGCCTGTGCCAGCAGGTGAAACAGCTCGTCTGATCCATTGCCGCACACAATGCGCGACGCATCCAGCCCATAGCGCTTGGCAATCGCCCCCCGCAGGCCGCCATAGCCACCGTCCGGATAAATTTCCATGTTCCGCGCGGCGTCCAGATACGCCTTGCGTGCCTCGGGGCTTGGCCCCAGCGGTGTTTCATTGGCAGATAGTTTGATCGCGGTATCGCGCCCGGCGATCTTGGCTTCGCCTGCCTTGTAGGGGGTGATCCCCCCAATACCGTCGCGCGGTGTAATCTCACCCATCGCGTTGTTCCTTGAATAAAGTCGTATCGTCAGATTGGCCCGGCTTTACAAATGCCGCCCGCCCGAAGTGCCATCCCCTTTTCAGAGGCCGATTGGCACCGGATAACCGCCAACCGGATAGGTCTCTCCGAACGGGCCGCCATGGCGTGTGTCCATGAGGCTGAGCCGTTCATCGTCACTTTCAATGTGACCATCAATCGCAATCAGATGGAGCTGCGGCGCGCCCGCGCCCTTGTCCGTCTCCGGGCCCGCATGGGGATCATCCGCAAACGCCAGCCGCCAGGCCGAGAAACCGGCCTTCTCGAATGCGTCCGCACATACATCCGGGCTGACAAACCCGGACGAGGTGGACACAACCAGAGTAATGTCATCACCGGACGGATTGCGGGGTGCTTTCGCCACCACCACAGCCCGCGGCCCGTCACCGGCGAGGTAGCGCCGCCGCACCGGTGCATCGGGCTCGGCCGCCACCACAAACGGCAGGGCCGCCACGATACTTGGTGAGTCCTCGCCTCGGGTCAGCAGCGTCCACCACGGCGCTTCGCCCGGCTTGGCGCCGCGCTGACCGTTCTCAGGCGCCGGCATCACCGCCACACCGGCCGTACCGTCTGCCACCTGCCGCACCGCATTGCGGGCATCCTCCGCGACGGTCACCGGAATGCTGGATCCAAACTGCTGACGCGCCAGATCAAACCGCTGCACAGCCCCGTCACCCCCGGCGATGGTTGCCGCGAACGGAGCCTGAATGGCAGTCATCGCCGCGATCAGCTCATGCCAGAGGTCAGCAACAGAAATGAAAGGCAGCGGGCCTGTGTGCCGCGCCACCAGACGCCGCAGCATCTGTGCCTCGCGCTCAATGCGGATCGGGCTTGCGGAGAGCAGCGCCGGCCCCTTGGCCGCAGCCACCTGGCCAACGACTTCCGCCCGCGCCATCAACAGATCGTGAATTTCGTCGTCAATCCGGTCGATCTCCACACGCGCAGCCGCAAGGTCCGGAGCCTTGTCGGTCCCGAGGCCTGATTCAGGCGCTTCAGCAGGCGGAGTTTTGGGCGACGCGGACATGCGGTTCGTTCGATTGATGATGATCCAGGGCGGGAAGCGCGTATCAATAGGGGGTGCGGGGTCGAAAATCAAAAAAAACTGCGTCTTCAAGGGTTAATCCGTTCAGGGCCGGATTCAGCATCCCCATTGACAGACCCCACCCTGCTTTCCTAGCTACCTCCCCGCATTTCTGACCCGGCGGATGACGACGCAGCCCGGCTTTGCGCTCCCCAGGGGTGCTGAAAAGGCTCCTTCCCGCTATTACATGGCGACCATGACGAACGCTGAGACCAGTTTTGACCCAGAGGGTGCCGCATCCGGCGCCCAGAGCCACGTGCACGCCTTCGGCGTGGATCAGCCCTTGCGGCTGGATGGCGGCGTCGATCTCGCGCCTTTCGAAATCGCCTACCAGACCTATGGCGACCTGAATGCAGACAAGTCCAACGCCGTCCTCATCTGCCACGCGCTGACCGGCGACCAGCATGCAGCCAACGCCCATCCGACCACCGGCAAGGCCGGCTGGTGGAACCATATGGTCGGACCTGGTCGCCCGATTGATACCGACAAGTATTTCGTCATCTGCCAGAACGTGATCGGGGGCTGCCTTGGCACCACAGGCCCCACCGCCATCAATCCGGCCACGAACGAACCCTACGGGCTCAACTTCCCGGTCATCACCATCGGCGACATGGTGCGCGCCCAGGCCATGCTGGTAGATGCGCTCGGCATCGAACAGCTGTTCTGCGTCGCCGGCGGCTCCATGGGCGGCATGCAGGTGCTTGAGTGGTGCGCGTCCTTCCCGGACAAGGTCTTCAGCGCCATTCCCATCGCCACCGCAGCCCGGCACTCAGCCCAGAACATTGCGTTTCATGAAGTGGGCCGTCAGGCCATCATGGCCGACCCCAACTGGCAGAGCGGCAACTATGACGGCAATGACAGCTACCCCTCCAAGGGGCTGGCCGTCGCCCGCATGGCCGCGCACATCACTTATCTGTCGGAGGCAGCGCTGCACCGGAAGTTCGGCCGCAACCTGCAGGACCGCGACAGCGTCACCTACGGGTTCGAAGCGGACTTCCAGATCGAAAGCTATCTGCGCCACCAGGGCTTCACCTTCGTGGACCGCTTTGACGCGAACGCCTATCTCTTCATTACCCGCGCCATGGACTATTTCGACCTGGCAGCAGACCACGCCCGCCGCAACGGGCGCGACAGCGGTACTCTGGCCGATGCCTTTCGCGGGACGACCACCCGTTTCTGCGTCGCGTCGTTTACCAGCGACTGGCTCTACCCCACATCAGAAAGCCGGCAGATCGTTCACGCGCTCAATGCAGTTGCTGCCAATGTGAGCTTCGTGGAAATCGAAAGCGACAAGGGCCACGATGCCTTTCTGCTCGACGAGCCGGAACTGTTCGCGACGATCTCAGGTTTCATCGGCGCGTCTGCCCGCGCTCGCGGACTGTAGGGAGGGATATCATGGCCGCTGCAATGCCTTCTCCCCCCCGCGCCACCCGCGCTGACCTCGTCCGCATCGCCGAGCTCGTGAGCCATGGGGCGCGCGTGCTCGATATCGGCTGCGGCGACGGGCACCTGCTGGAAATCCTGCGCGATGAGCGCGGTGTGGATGGCCGTGGCATCGAACTGTCGCAAACCGGCGTGAACGCCTGCGTATCGCGCGGCCTGTCAGTCATTCAGGGCGACGCCGACACCGACCTCGCGGATTACCCTGACGGCGCGTTTGACTTCGTGATCCTGTCCCAGACGATCCAGGCGACCCAGAACCCACGTGAGGTAATGACGCAGATGATGCGCATTGGCCGCCGGGTCATCGTGTCGTTCCCGAATTTCGGTCACTGGAAGGTGCGCGCCCACCTCGTCCTGCGCGGTCGCATGCCTGTGACCTCATCGCTGGCCTATCAATGGTGGGAAACGCCCAACATCCATCTGTGCACACTCGCGGACTTTACCGCCCTGTGTGACCTGCTGGGGTCTGATGTTGAAAGCACCATCGTGATGGACAGCTCCGGCACGGCCCGCACACAAAAAGGCCCGCCCGGCTGGTGGGCAAACCTCACCGCCGAGCAGGCCATTTTCGTGCTTGATTGCCAGTAGGGTTGACCGGCAGACAACGACTTCAGCCGGCGATGGCTTCAGCCCCGGTTTCACCCGTCCGGATACGGATGGCTGACTGAAGGTCACTGACAAAAATCTTTCCGTCGCCGATCTTGCCGGTCTTCGCTGCATTGGCGATGGTCTCGGCTACCTTGTCGGCAATTGCATCATCGCAGGCCACGTCCACGCGTACCTTCGGCACAAGCTGCACAACATACTCAGCGCCGCGATAGACTCCCGTCTGTCCCTTCTGGCGGCCATAGCCCTTGACTTCGGTGACCGTCAGGCCCTGAACACCGATGCCTGACATCGCATTGAGTACTTCATCGATCCGCGACGGTTTGATGATTGCTGTGACCATACGCATGGTGCTTGTCTCCCGAGAAACTGTTTTTCTGGCCGGGTTCGATATCTCACCGCTCAATCCCGGCATTTTGTCCGCCGGTAACCTAGAGTGTTTTGGGGATGAGGGGAAACCGGTTATCCGTCCCGGTCGTTCCTGTGCAGGGCATCATGTGCAGCCGGGGCCGGGGCCCGCACCGGGGCAACAAGCGGCAACCGGCGTCGCGCCCGTTCGCGGTGGCCGGACGGAGCGTAGATCTGCTTGGTCGCCTCCACCAGAATGACGCCTGAAAAATGCGGCCACAGCATCGTGCCCAGCCGCTCCCAGGCCATCGCCGATCGCAGAAACATCCGCCAGCCGACCGGCGGCATGTACAACGCCGACGACCATTCCACCGGTGTGAACATTGCGTTGCGCAACAGCGACACAAGCTGTCCGCGTGAAAATGGCTGGCCGTGGCCGAACGGCGTGCTTTCTCCGCGCGCCCACATGCCGCGCCGGTTCGGTGCCACAATCAGGATCCGCCCGCCGGGCGCCAGCACCCGCCAGGCTTCCCGCAAGGCTGGGCGCAGCTGGTCTGCCCCTTCAAGATGATGGACCAGCAACAGCCGGTCGACGGATGAGTCCGACAACGGCAGACAGACCTCGTCCACAAGCCCCGTCAGATACTTGCCGTCCCGCGGCCAGTGCAGCACGCCCTGTTGCGCGGGCATCAGCGCAGCCACCCGCGCCGCCTCGTCCCGGAATACGCTCAAAA
>JANQMQ010000462.1 GCA_028279995.1 Candidatus Phaeomarinibacter sp.
AGACGCTGGCCTTCTACTCGGCGGCAGCCTTTGGCCGCTTGCTGCTGTCCTTGCCGATGTACCCGAACAGATGTCCCCCGACTTTTCGGATCTGGATCTCCTCAGCGCCTTCGGTAATGCGGTAGCGGCGATGATGCCTGTAAATGTGCTCGAAGGGCTTGTGTCGCGAATACCCGATACCGCCATGGACCTGCATTGCTGTATCTGCTGCCTGACAGACCATGCGATTGGCCCGGTAGTTACACATGGACACCTTGTCTGATAGATGCCGCGCCACATCCTGCTTCGACATCTGATCCATCTGCCAGGCCGTCTTGTAGACCAGTGTCCGGATCAGTTCGCAGTCCGTGTGCAACTCCACCAGGGGAAACTGGATCGCCTGATTGGCCGCCAGCGGCTTGCCGAACGGTTTGCGGTCCTTGGCGTACTGCACGCTTTCATTGACGCAGTACTGCGCGGCACCCACACCTGAAGCAGCCTGGCGAATACGGTTCTCATGCACAAAGTGCTGAGCCAACTGCAGGCCATGATCAATACCGCCGAGATTGTCCTCTGCCGGTACCCACACATCCTTGAACGCGATGCGGGGGTGGTCCGTGGGCATGTTGAAGGTCCAGAGATACTCTTCAATCTCAACACCCGGTGCATCCATAGGTACGATGAAGCAGGTGATGCCAACCGCTGACCCGTCATCGCCGGAGGTCCGCGCAAACACGAAGTCATGGGTCGCCACATGGACGCCCGTGTTCCACATCTTCATGCCGTTAATCAGATAGCCATCGACCCCGTCGCGGGTTTCAGGCACAGCACGGGTTTCCATCCATGTCGCGTCTGACCCGTGATCCGGCTCCGTGAGACCGAACGCCACGCGGACCTTGCCCGTCAGCGACCCTTCGAGATATTTGGCTTTCTGCTCCTCCGTCCCGAAGTCGCGGAACATAAGCACCGTCGGGAAGTTACCGACGATGGAGCTTTCGTTCTGCAGGTCATTGTGCAGGCCCAGCCCCTTTGCGGCGAGATGCTCGCGGATCACCGCCATACCAAGATTGGTGCCGTCCTGGCCGCCATACTCTTTCGGCAGGGCATAGCGCAGATGGCCGGCCGCATCGGCCCGCCGGCGCATCTCTCCAAGCAGCTCTTCCCACTCGTGGCGCGGCAAGCCCTGATTGTCCCAGTCCGTGCGTGCATGTTCGCGGCGATGGTCGAAGAAGCGGATGTTGTCATCCTGCTGCTCCAACGGCTTGATCTCTTTTTCGATGAAGTCATCCAGCACAGCGAGGTAGTCAGTAATTTCCTTGGGAATTTCGAAATCCATGGGAACGGTCCTTCCTGATTTTGTTTTCAGGAGAAGTCTAGCGCGCTGACAGACGCGATTGCACGCCATTCGGCTCAGGCCGCCGCCAGGAAAGAGCGCCCAAATACATCCGCACGATGGGGGTATCTGCCCCCTGTTTCAAAGAGTCGGAACAGCCTGTTTCACCAGCAGCGAATGGAGGTTAAACCAGCCCGAACACACGTCTGCACATAGTGCGCATTCATATGGTTGATACGCTCGCCGGATACCACATATCGTCATGAACAAACCCGGAATCAGGCCGAGTCAGCGATTCGGACCCGCTTCGTTCACGGACTGGTCCTGTTTGTAAACAGACCGCGACCAGATGGCGGAAAACGACCCCTCGATTGGGCCTTGCTATTCCACCGTCCGCCGGGGAAGGTGCGCGCTCAATGGCTAGGCAGTCCCCTCCCCGCAACCGATTCCAGAACTCACAACCGCCCCGCGTGGACGCGGACGCGCGCGTCTGGGCGCTGCTCGGCCCCACCAATACCGGGAAGACCCACCTCGCCATCGAGCGGATGCTCGGCCATGAGACCGGCATGATCGGGCTGCCGCTGCGCCTGCTGGCCCGCGAGGTCTATGACCGCGTCAAGG
>JANQMQ010000466.1 GCA_028279995.1 Candidatus Phaeomarinibacter sp.
GGACTGGCTGCGGACATCGCCTTCTACCGTGCCATCAATCTGGATGTCACCGGGTGCGATAAGATTGCCGTGGACGACCAGGTCATCCGAAATGATTGACGGCGCTGAGCGTCCGCGACGCGGAGCGGGTGCCGGGGCAGCTTTTGGCGCGCTGCCGCTATCCTTCTTCGAGAACATATTGACCTGCCTTCAAAAATTTGGCGGGATTCTGGACTTTTCCATCGACCCAGACCTCATAGTGGAGATGTGGACCGGTGGAGCGACCAGAGGACCCTACCTTGCCAAGAGTTTCGCGAAACTCAACAACGTCACCAACTTTGACATTAATGCTGGCGAGATGAGCGTAACGCGTCTTTATGCCATTTCCATGGTCGATCTCGATGAACCGCCCGTAAGCACCGCGCCAGCCCGCATAAACGACCTTGCCGGCCATGGGAGCGTGGATCTTGGTGCCATAGGGACCGGCGAAATCAATGCCGGAATGGAAGGCAAGTTTGCGGTTGAACGGGTCAACACGCGCGCCGAAGTTGCTTGTGACTTTGATGCCGTAGATCGGCTTGGCCAACGGCAATTTGCGCAGCGCCTGATTGAGCACTGAAATCCGGTCGAGGTTGGTGGCCACCCGGAAAATCTGCCGGTCAAAGCCTTCGGTACTGTCGCCGTCGGGAAGGACAGTGTCAGCGAAGTTAATGAACGGGCCGCCCTCAGCCACGGCCTCAAGGCTCATGTCTTCGGCCATCCGGTCCGGGTCGAATCCCGTCATGCGGATGATGGATTCGATTTCTTTGATCTCCAGATCGGTTTCTTCCTCGATGCGGTTGACCAGATGTTGCTGGACAAGATCAAGGTTCTCGAGCCGGTGATCCATAAAGGCCACTTTTTCTTCGTGGCGCATTCCATCAGCTGATTGGGCAAGATCGGTAAATGCACCGCCCTGGCCATTTTGCAGATTCAGATGTGGGGGCGAAACCTGCACGCGGCTTTCGCGGAATGCGCCTTCGACCGGTGCCGGGCGCAACATGATACGGGTTTCCCCGTCATTGCGTTTGCTGTTGGTGCCAGGGAGGTTTGCCACTTTCTTGCGCATGTCATCAAGCTGGCTGCGCACTTCGCGGCTATGGTTCAGCAGATCGGCCAGGAGGCCATGCTTGGCTTCAAGGTCGCTGGTCTGAGAGAGGAAACGTGACTGCGCCAGAACCATCTCGGTGGAGACTTCATCATATGCCGTCTGCATTTCGGCGATGCGCTGCTCATAGGCAGACTGCATGCGAATGAACTTGCGATCCTTGGCGGCGATGATCTGGTCCTGGAAGACCACGTTGACAGAGGTAAAACCAACCCAACCGAGGAAGAAGATGGCGCCAAGCGCAAGGACAGCCTGCGTCCACGCAGAAAGGGCCATGAACTGTACCTGTCCATGGCTGCGCAGATAGAACTGACGTTCCGTAAAGATCCGGCGGAACCCCCGTACCACCGAGCCCGAAAAATCGGAGTTATATGACACTCTACCCCTCTAAGCGTCTGAGCCCCCCAAGAAGGGGCATAGAACCGTATTGCTTAAGCGATTTCAACCGGTTGAGGTTAAGATTCCCTAACCTGGTTAAGAGCAATCGCACAAAAGCGTCTCAATTGCAGACACAATAGGATGTTACGATTTCGAAGTATCGCTGCATCCGCTGTATTTACCAGAATTACGACATCCGACAGCTAGTCTGACGATGCATATGGTGTGCCACCAAAAAGCTCGACCATGCCGGCCTCCCGGCGGGCTGGTTCATTGTACGGCCCCTTGAGAGTACCCGTGTGGTAGGCCTCGACCGATGCGTCAAATAGCTCTGCAGGGCTGGTGTTTCTGTTCTTGGCTGCAAACGCGAACCATCGCACGCCGGCAGACACATGGCCTATTTCGTCACGGTAGATAGTCTCCAGCACCCTCGCACTGACATCGTCTCCGGCGCGCTCAAGGGCAGCTACAGTTTGCGGTGTAACGTCGAGCCCTCGGGCCTCGTGCACCAGCGGCACAATTGCCAGTCTTGCGGCAAAATCATGAGCCGTTGCCTCGGCTGCCTGCCACAGCCCGTCATGGGCCGGCAGGTCCCCATATGAGGCGCCAAGTTCGGCGAGCCTGGCTTCGAGCATCAGGAAATGCTTGCCTTCTTCATCCGCGACCTTGATCCAATCTTCGGCAAACGCGCGCGGGAGTGCCTCTCCTGTATCGTCGGAAAAACGCGCCACGAGGTCACATGCCAGGTCGATGGCATTGAGTTCGATGTGAGCGAGGGCGTGCAACAACGCAATGCGCCCGGCAAGGCTCCCGGGACCGCGCCGTTTCATGGCGCGGGGTGCCAGCAACTCCGGTTTTTGAGGCCGTGCTGGTCTGTCCGGGACTGGAACGCTGCTTCCTGGCCAGGCAAGGCAACCAGCCCGCCAGTCAGTTGCCATCTGCCGAACTGCCAAGGCTTTCTGCGAAGCATCGGCTGTCAGCAGGACGGTGACGGCACGCTCTGACAGGCTGGATGGCGTATCGGTGTCGGGTGAGGGCAGGGTCAAAGTGCTTTGACTGCTTCAAGGACCTCATCCACATGGCCCGGTACTTTCACCTTGCGCCAGACACGCGCAACCTTGCCTTTGGCGTCAATGAGAAAGGTTGAGCGCTCAATACCCATGTATTTGCGGCCATACATGCTTTTTTCGACCCAAACACCATAGGCCTCTGTCACCTTGCCTTCTTCATCGGAGCCCAGGGTGATCTTGAGATCATGCTTGTCCTTGAACTTGTCATGCTTTTTGACAGGGTCGCGGGACACGCCAAGGATTTGCGCGCCAGCCTTCTCGAAGGCCTTGAGCTGTTCTGAGAAGCCGATCGCCTGCTTGGTGCAACCGGACGTATCGTCCTTGGGGTAGAAATAAAGGACAAGCGCCTTGCCCTTGTAGTCCTTGAGGGCCGTTTTACCGTCCGCGTCAGTTGGCATGGAAAAAGCCGGTGCCTTGCTGCCTTCTGCCACTTCGCCTGCCATTCACTATTCTCCATTACTGATGTTTGAGGACATAACTGGCCCACTTACGCCGACGCGCAAAGGCCATAATTCAACAATATGGTGCACTAGGGAGAATTGGGCACCTCTTGCATGCTCATTTGACGATGGTTTTTGCCATTATGGACGTTGATTCGATAGGGCTTTCGGCCGATGGACATGCACGGCAGGCGCCGGTGCACACGTCGATGCCCCTTGAAAACGAGATACTGACCCGTTGATCCGACCGGCCACGAAAATTGCAGTTGAAGTTGTCGCCGGCCTCGCTGCCGTCGCGCTGCTTCTGGCTGCCGCTGCAGCATGGCGGTTGTCGCAAGGTCCGCTGCCTGTCAGCTTTCTGACGCCGTTTGTCGAGCAGGCAGCAAATGATCAACTGACCGACAATCAAATTGATATCGAGGACATGGTGATTGCCTGGGCCGACGGCCAGGGGGCTCTCGAACTCCAGGCTGTGAATGTCACCATTCTGGGGGAAGAAGATCAGGAAGTTGTATCCGTCCCGCGGATGGCAATCGATATTAACCTGAGGGCCGCCCTCGCCGGTCGTCTGGTTCCCAAGAAGCTTGCTTTCGAAGGCGCATCGCTGACGCTCGTGCGCGATGTCGACGGCGGCATCAGCTTTGGTCTGACCAGCAGCGGCAGCGCCCTGCCGGCCCCGGAGCCACAGATATCTGAGCAGGGTGACGCTCTACTGGCGACACTGCTTGAGGCTGTCCCATCGCCGGGTGAAGATTCTGATGCCGGGCGCCACCTTGAGGGCCTGAGCATTCGCAATGCTGCCATCACAGTTTTTGACCAACGCTCAGGTGGGCTTTGGCTCGCATCCAACGTCGGACTGGAATTCCGGAACACACCGCTTGGCATGGCAGGCGTCATCAATGCGCATGTTCTGTCACCGGGCGGCGAATGGGATTTTATCGGAACCGTGCGGGCATCCGGCGAGACCGATCAGGTTGTCGTCGTGGCAAACATCAACAACATCATGCTGCCGGACTTTGCGCGCACGATGGTAGCTCTCGAGCCCTTGGCCATGATCGACAGTGCCGTGTCCGGCCGCGTGATTGCCAAGCTGGAGCGTGACGGACTGATGATCGCCGACCTGGAGGTTGATCTGACCGCCGGCGAGGGCGAGATCGTCCTGCCGTTCAATGAGCCTGAACCTTTCTACCCGCCGACGCCGCTGGGATATGATGGCAAACCCCAGCCCGACGAACCCCGACCTCCCTACACCCCGCGCCCTTGGCGCTATGAAATTGACTCTGCCCACATCAAGGGTCGCCTGACCTGGCCGGAGGGGGGCATCGAACTCGACGACTTTGCTGTTGCGGGTGAGGCGATTGATCTGTCCATGGCAGGCAACGGCCAGATCACTGTAAGGCCCGATGGGTCGATCGAGGATCTGGAGGTGTCGCTCAAGACGGCACCTGTCGCTATCAACATTCCGAACGTCACCGTCGGCATTGCCCGTGTCGATGGCCTGGAGACCTCATTGCGGTATCGGCCCGATGACGGCACACTGGAAATCGGCAACGCGTCGATGACGCTGGGAGAAGGCTTTGTATCCATTGCCGGTTCGGTCGAGGGACTTGTTGAGGGCCCGCTCTCCCTGGTCCTGGACGGTGAGATAGAGCAGCTCCTGACAAGCGACCTGATGCAGGTCTGGCCGCCGAGGGTGGCGTCCGGTGCGCGAGATTGGGTCGCGGCAAACATATCCGGGGGCTTTCTTGACCGGGGGATTCTCAAGATTGATGCCCCGGACGGTTTGCTTGACCAGACACCACTGCCGGATGAGGCGGTATCTCTTGATGTTCAGTTCGCGGAATTGCAGGTCCAGTATCTTCGCGGCCTTTCCCCCATTCGAAATGCGCGCGGGAAACTCCTCCTCACTGGCAACAGCTTTGAAGCGCAGTTGACCAGCGGCGAGATACTGCCGCCGACGGGAGGTTTGATCCAGGTATCTGACGGCAGGTTCAATACGAAGGACTTCCACATCAGAGGCAACGGTGCCTCAGTGGATGTGCAGGCTGCCGGCTCGATGACCGCCATACTTGCCCTGATCGACCAGGAGCCGCTTGGATACATCAGCGCGTTCGGTCTTGATCCCAATGACGTCTCTGGCACCGGGACAGCCCGCATTGAAGTAAGCCTTCCGATGCGAAGCCAGCTGCGTTTTGCCGATGTCGGTTTCGGTGTTTCGGGCACGGCAACGCAACTGGACATGCCGGACCTGAGCGAAGGCGTCACCCTCAATGGCGGTGACATGAACTTCACTGTCTCGAACACGGAGCTGAAGGCGAATGGTTCCATGCTCCTGGCAGGGACGCCCATAAGCCTTGATTGGGTGGAGAACTTCAACGCCGGCGGGAAGCCAAGCAGCACATTCAATATTGTTGGCATATTTGACGATGCGACGCGCAGCCAGCTCGGTGTTGGTGTGGTGCGTAACATCCAGGGCGCCCTGCCCGTGCAGGCAACCCTGAGGGGCCGCGGGCCGGACATCGTTACCGCAGACTTCGAGGCAGATCTTGGACCGGTCATCGTACAGGAACCTCTGATCGCCTGGCGCAAGGATCCGGGCGTGCCCGCCACACTGGCAGGAACCTATACCCAGGCCGATGACGGCAGCATTACCCTGTCCGGCATGAGCATGTCCGGTCAGGGCGTACAGCTTCAGGGCAGTGCTTTCTTTGGTCCCGGCGGAACGATGCAGACAGCTTCCGTTTCCCGTCTGCTGCTTGCCAATGGCACGGATCTTTCGGGCGTGGCCGTGCGCTCGCCGGATGATGGCGTGGTGCGGATTGATGTGAATGGGGCCGTGTTCAACGCCCAGGATTTTCTGGATGACCTGTTTGCTGACAGCCCGCCTTCGGAGGCAGAAGAAGCTTCGGATGAAGTCATTCTTGCGACCGCCAATGTCGGCCGTGTGACAGCCCACGGGGGAGAGGCGCTCAGCGGTGCCAAGGCGTCATTGAAAATGGTGGGACCGCGCATGCAGCAATTGTCCGTCGACGGTGCGTTTGAAACCGGCGGCAAACTCGTCATCGAGATGAAGCCGACGACATATGGCACGCGCAAGGTGGAGGCGACGTCGCAGAATGCCGGGGCGGTTCTTAGGAGCCTTGATCTCTACAGCAATATGGAAGGCGGCAATGTCGAGTTTGATGCAGAGATTGACGACCGCATTGATGGCAGCCCTTTGGACGGAAGGCTGACCGGCGACACACTGCGTATCCCCAACGCGCCCATCGTGGCTGACATTCTGACTCTCGGTTCGCTGACCGGCATCAGCGATACGCTACAGGGTGAGGGCATCCTGTTTACGCGGCTGGACGCGCCGGTACGTGTCAATGCCCGGGCCATCGATCTCAAGGATGCGATTTTGTCGGGGCCTGCAATTGGGGCCACGATCAAAGGGCACGTGGACCGCGAAACCGATGAAATTGATCTCGGTGGCACGATTATTCCCGCCTATACCGTCAACAGCTTTCTGGGAAACATTCCGGTGCTCGGTGACATCCTTGTCGGTCGCGAGGGCGAAGGCGTCTTTGGAATCACATACGGCATTGCCGGTCAGTCCGATGATCCCGAAGTCATCGTGAACCCTGCAGCGGCACTGCTACCAGGGATATTGCGGCGCATCTTTGAAATCGGCGGCAGTTCCAGCGAGGAAGCACCGACCGGCAGGACCGAAAACACCGAACCTGACGGCAGCGATGCGACGGCCGGTGTGGCGCCTGCAAGCACAGCCCGCGGCGCTGACGACGACAGCTAGACCTTCTTCAGGAGTACGTGGCGTTTCTTGCCTGCTGAAAGCTTGACCGACCCGTCTCGCATGTCTTCATCGCCGATGGACCGGCGCCAGTCAGTAATCTGCTCGTCGTTGACCCGGACGCCGCCACCCTGCACCAGACGACGGGCCTCACTTGTTGAGTTGCTCAGTTTCGCATCGACCAGCGCCGTGAGCAGGCCCAGCCCATCTGCCCATGCATCCGCCTTTATCTCGATACTCGGCAAATCGTCTGCAACCGATCCTTCTTCAAAGGTCTTGCGCGCGGTTTCTTCTGCGGCACTGGCGGCGTCTCGGCCATGGGCCATGGCGGGAGCTTCCGTGGCAAGCACCTTTTTGGCGTTATTGAGTTCCGCACCGTCGAGCGCCTCAAGGCGGGCTATTTCGTCCAACGGTAGATCCGTGAACAGACGCAACAGCTTGCCGACATCGGCATCTTCGCAGTTGCGCCAGTACTGCCAGTAGTCATAGGCCGACAACATATCTTCGTTCAGCCATACGGCGCCGTCCGCCGTCTTGCCCATCTTGGCACCGGACGAGGTCGTCAGAAGGGGTGATGTGAGGCCAATAAGTGATGCATCGTCCATGCGGCGGCCAAGATCTATCCCGTTGACGATGTTGCCCCACTGGTCCGACCCGCCCATCTGCAACGTACAGCCGTAGCGGCGGTTCAGTTCGGCGAAATCGTAGGCCTGAATGATCATGTAATTGAACTCGAGGAACGACAGGTTCTGCTCGCGCTCAAGCCGGGCTTTGACACTCTCGAATGACAGCATCCGGTTGACGGAGAAGTGGCGGCCCACATCACGCAGGAAATCCACATAGTCGAGCCCGTCGAGCCATTCGCGGTTATCGACCATCAAGGCACCGGTCGGGCCATCGTCAAAGCTGAGGAACTTGCTGAAGACCTTCTTGATGCCTTCTTTGTTCTTCTCGATCGCGGCGTCATCCAGAAGCGGGCGCGCGGAATCCCGGAAAGAAGGGTCACCGATACGCGTCGTGCCGCCGCCAATGACAACAATCGGGCGATGGCCCGCCTGCTGCAGCGCCCGAAGCATCATGATCTGCACCAGCGACCCGGCGTGCAGGCTCGGGGCAGTGCAGTCAAAGCCGATATATCCCGTGACGACTCCTTTGGAGAGGTTGTCTTCCAGGGCCTCAACATCGGAACACTGGGCAATGAAGCCACGGTCGTTGAGGTGTGTCAGGAGGTCTGAGGTGTAGCTCGTCATGATATGGGTGCTCTTTGGTCAGGCAAATCCAGCAGAAATCTTTGGCCCATGCGGCATTGGTTCCATGAGGGCGGGGGATTAGCATGTTGAGGTGCTGACCGAAAGCACCCAGCAGGATTGCTGACCTGCGCGAGATGACCCTGCCTTTGACCGGAGCCAATCAATGCCAGAGACCAAACGACTTTTCCGGGCCATCGGTTTGATGAGCGGGACATCCATGGATGCAGTGGACGCAGCCATTCTGACCACGGACGGGCATTCCCATGTTGAACCCGGCCCCTCTCTGGCAATTCCGTATCCCCGCGCCCTGCGGGACCGGGTGGCCGGTGAGCTGGCGCAGGCCATGGCGCTGACATCGCCACGCCCGTTGCCGTCATCTCTTGTGGAACTGGAGCGTGACATCACAGCGATGCAGGCTGACGTGGTGAACCAGCTTCTGACAGAAGCCGACATGTCGGCCGCCGACATCAATGTGATCGGATTTCATGGTCAGACAGTTGCCCACCGGCCTGACAGGGGATGGACCCTCCAACTGGGCGATGGAGCGTTGATGGCTGCTGAAACCGGCATTGATGTGGTCAACGATTTTAGATCAGCGGATGTAGCGGCCGGAGGCGAGGGGGCACCCTTTGCGCCGTTGTATCACCTTGCGCTCGCTCACAGCATGAGCGGCTATCCAATTGCAGTCCTTAATCTGGGCGGGATCGCCAATGTGACATGGATCGGTGCAGCGGATGGCGCCGCGCCGATGGCGTTCGACACTGGCCCGGCAAATGCTCTGATAGATGAATGGGCCCTGCGGCACACAGGTGAGCCCTTTGATCACAATGGTGCTTTGGCGCGGGCAGGAACTGTGGATCAGGATGTCCTGAAGTCCATGCTCAAGAACGCCTATTTTGATCGGCGCCCGCCGAAGTCACTGGACCGGCTGGATTTTTCGGGGGATGCCGTTGAGCACCTGTCCGACAAGGATGGGGCGGCGACGCTGGTTGCATTCACGGTTGAAAGCGTGGCGCGGGCGCTGGAGCATCTGCCGAACGCCCCAAGGCAGTGGATTGTCGTAGGCGGAGGTCGACGCAATCCGGTCCTGATGGGAGAGCTTGCGCGACGTCTGGGTGTGAGAGTGATTGCCGCCGAAGAAGCAGGATGGCGCGGTGACACTTTGGAGGCTGAAGCGTTCGCCTATCTGGCCGTCCGCAGCCTTGAGGGGCTCCCCTTGTCCCTGCCGACAACAACCGGTGTGTCGGACCCAATGACCGGCGGCACGCTGCACAAGGCGAGCACGCGCGCCGCCTGACATCCACAATCAGACTTAGCTGTCTTCTTTGGCCTTCTGGTCTTCCTCGAGGCGACGGTCCAGATAAGCTGCAACCGTATCCAGCATCTGCTTGGAGCCTTGCTCGAAGAAGTGGTTGGCACCCTTGATGACTTCCTGGTCGATTGTGATGCCCTTTTGGGCACGCAGGCGCTCCACAAGTTTTTCGACATCATCAACCGGCGCGACCTGATCCTGGTCGCCGGAGACAAAGATGCCGGACGACGGGCACGGGGCCAGGAAGCTGAAGTCATAGGAATTGGCTGGTGGGGCGACGGAGATAAAGCCGTCGACCTCGGGCCGGCGCATCAGCAGTTGCATGCCGATCCAGGCGCCAAAGGAAAAACCGGCGACCCAACAGGTGCGGCTGTCGACATTGTAGGTCTGAAGCCAGTCCAGCGCCGCTGCTGCATCGGAGAGTTCGCCGATGCCGCCGTCAAAGCCACCCTGGCTACGCCCGACACCGCGGAAGTTGAACCGCAGGACCGAAAACCCGCGATTGGCAAACATGTAGAACAGCTCATAGACCGTTTGGTTGTTCATGGTGCCGCCAAACTGCGGATGCGGATGCAGAATCAGCGCGATCGGCGAATTCGGTTTGCCTTGATGGTGGTAGCGGCCTTCGATACGGCCAGCAGGGCCGTTGAAAATCACGTCGGGCATGGATGGTTTACACGGCGGGGTAAGTCTTTGGACTGGCTGATAAATCCTGCGAAGCAGGTTGGGTTTTACCGCCAAATATGACCATAAGCCCATTTTTCCGGGGCTTTTTCCCGCATCCTTTTCTTGACTAAATAACTCGGGTTTATTATCTCTGGCATACGTTGAGCCAGTCTGATGCTTCTCTTAGCATAAGCAGATGGCGCAATTGCAAGCATTCCGCGCGGGGTCAGCGCAGCGGGGTGTGCGTACTGCCACGCGGGTCATGTAGTGGCATCTGAATATCGGGGGTCCTAGGCGGATCTGAAGTCTCCCTTTGCACGGGCGCGAGGGAGGTGGACAGAGAAGTCGCATAACGCCGCTGTCGGGGGACGGCAACGGCGAAGGAGAAGACCTATGAAACTCAGCACAAAAGGCCGCTATGCGGTCATGGCCATGGCCGATCTGGCCCGTTTTGGCGGCAAGAAACCGGTTTCTCTCGGCGAAATTGCTGGTCGCCAGGAGATTTCCCTGTCGTACCTTGAGCAGCTTTTCGCAAAGCTCCGGCGTGCAGGTATCGTCAAGAGTGTGCGTGGCCCCGGCGGTGGTTACCATCTGGCGCGTGATCCGGACGAGATCCAGATTTCCGACATTATTCTTTCAGTGGACGAACCCATTAAGGCGACCCGCTGTCCAGAGGGCAGCGGCGAAGGCTGCCTCGGCAATGGCAACCGCTGCATCACCCATGACCTATGGGACGAACTCAGTCGCCAGATTCATCTCTTCCTCAGTGGTGTGTCGCTGGGTGACGTGATCAATCGCAGGGTGCTTGGGCGTAGCGCGGTTTACGAGGAGCCGGCGGAGGCGGTCTCGCTTTCACCTTCGACGCCGGTGTCACAACCCACGTCAGGCCAGCCCGGCTTCTCTGGTGCGCCGATAGCCGGCGAGTAAGCCGGCTGCATCCGGCATAACCCGTAACGCTCAGGACATTTGATTGCACGTGGCTCAGGCAACCACATATCTCGACCACAACGCGGCAGCGCCGCTTCGCCCGCAGGCTCGTGATGCCATGGTGACCGCCATGGACGCGCTGGCCGGCGGCGGCAATCCGTCTTCCGTCCATCGGGCGGGCCGGGTGGCACGGCGTATTGTGGAAGATGCCCGCAGCAACGTGGCCTCACTTGTCGCTGCCGTTCCGGACGAGATTGTTTTTACGTCCGGCGGCACCGAGGCAAACAGTCTGGCGATCCTCGGGACGCTCGCATCGGGAGCCGTCGAGCGGCTGATCGTGTCGGCAACCGAGCATGCAAGCGTTCTTGATACGGCTGCTGCGAGCGGCGCAGATGTCACAATCCTGAATGTCGATGCACATGGTGTGCTCGATCCGGGTGTCCTGGCTGACGCGCTGATGTCTGACAGTCGCCCGGCACTGGTCTGCGTCATGGCTTCCAACAATGAGACCGGTGTTATTCAACCGATTCTACGGCTTGCCGAACTTGTCAAAGAGCACGGTGGCCGGATGCATGTGGATGGCGTGCAGCATGTGGGCAAGTTGCCAGTGTCATCTTTGAGCGGCGCGCACACCATGGCGCTATCTGCTCACAAGATTGGCGGGCCGCAAGGCGTTGGCGCGCTGGTTGTGCGTGGCAAGGGCAAAGTTGAGCCAATGTTGCGCGGCGGCGGCCAGGAGCTTCGTCGGCGGGCAGGCACCGAGAATGTTGTCGGCATCGCAGGCTTCGGCGCTGCGGCCGAGCTTGCGTCTGACAGCCAGAAGCAGATGAAGGGGCTTGCCACATGGCGGGACGCGCTGGAGCAACGGGCGATTGAGAGTGCCGGGGCTGCAGGCCATGCGGCTGCGGTGATCTGTCCTGCGTCCGAGCGGTTGCCAAACACAAGCTGCATTGCATTTGATGGGGTGAAGGCCGAGACGCTGTTGATGGCGCTTGATCTCTCCGGAGTTTGCGTCAGTTCCGGTTCCGCTTGCTCATCCGGCAAGGTCGCCCGCAGCCATGTTCTAGAAGCGATGGGTGTGCGTGACAGCCTGGCAGGTGGCGCCATACGAGTTTCCATGGGGTGGAACACAACCGAGCAGGATGTGGACCGGTTCTGCGCCGCCCTTGATCATGCATTGAACAAAATTCGTCCCGCTGAGGCGGGCCATATTTCCGGCGAGGGCGCAAGCGTCCGGACCGCAGGTGAGTAGGTAAGAGTATGGCAGCAGTTCAGGAAACAGTGCGCGACGTCGAGGGCCTCGGCCAGGGCGACAAGTACAAATATGGTTTCTATACGGACATTGAGAGCGACAAGGCTCCCAAGGGTCTTAACGAAGACATTGTGCGGTTCATCTCGGCCAAGAAGGGCGAGCCGGAATGGATGCTGGAATACCGGCTGGAAGCATTCCGCCGCTGGCTGGACATGGAAGAGCCGGATTGGGCGAAGGTCAATTATCCCAAGATCGACTATCAGGATTACTACTACTACTCCGCGCCTAAGACTCAGGGTGACGGACCCAAGAGCCTGGATGAAGTCGACCCGGAGCTTCTGCGCACCTATGAGAAGCTGGGCATTCCGCTCAACGAGCAGAAGATGCTGGCCGGTGTGGCAGTGGACGCTGTGTTCGACAGTGTGTCCGTCGTCACGACCTTCAAGGAGAAGCTGTCAGAAGCAGGTGTCATCTTCTGCCCGATCTCCGAAGCCGTGCACTCCCACCCGGAACTGGTGAAGGAGTATCTCGGCAGTGTTGTGCCATCGACAGACAACTACTTTGCAGCACTGAATGCAGCCGTCTTCTCTGACGGATCATTCGTCTACATCCCCAAGGGTGTGCGGTGCCCGATGGAGCTGTCGACCTATTTCCGCATCAATGAGCGTGACACAGGCCAGTTCGAACGCACCCTGATCATCGCTGATGAAGGCTCCTATGTGAGCTATCTGGAAGGCTGCACCGCGCCCATGCGTGATGAGCACCAGTTGCACGCGGCGGTGGTTGAACTGATCACCCATTATGATGCGGAGATCAAATACTCGACCGTACAGAACTGGTATCCCGGTGACGAAGACGGCAAGGGCGGCATCTTCAACTTCGTAACAAAGCGTGGCGACTGTCGCGGCGACAACTCGAAGATCTCTTGGACACAGGTCGAGACCGGTTCGGCGGTCACGTGGAAATATCCAAGCTGCGTGCTGCGCGGCGACAACTCGTCCGGTGAGTTCTACTCGATTGCCATCTCCAATGGCGCACAGCAAGTGGATTCAGGCACCAAGATGATCCACCTGGGCAAGAACACGAAGAGTCGGATCATCTCCAAGGGTATTTCTGCGGGCAAGTCGTCCAATGCCTATCGCGGCATGGTGAGCATTTATCCGAATGCGGAAGATGCCCGCAATTTCACCCAGTGTGACAGCCTGCTGATCGGCGACAGATGTTCGGCCCATACGGTGCCCTATATCGAAAGTCGCAACCCGACGGCTGTGCTGGAACACGAAGCCACAACCTCGAAGCTGTCGGAGGACCAGCTCTTCTATTGCCAGGCTCGCGGCCTACCGGAAGAAGAGGCAGTGGCCCTGCTGGTCAACGGTTTCTGCCGTGAGGTGCTGCAACAGCTACCGATGGAATTCGCGGTGGAAGCGCAGAAGCTTGTGGGTATCTCCCTCGAAGGAAGCGTCGGCTGATGAACATGGGCACATGGATTGCGATCGGCACTGCAATGGGCGTCGCGATTGGGATAGCAATGGATGAAGTCGGCACTGGAATTGCGATCGGTATCGCCATCGGTGCTGCACTGGGCGCGGCAACAAACGCGCGGAAAACGGACGAATAGAAATGCTTGAAATCAAAGATCTGCATGTTGAAGTCGGTGGCAAGGAAATCCTCAAGGGGATCAACCTGACGCTCCAGCCTGGTGAAGTGCACGCCGTGATGGGCCCCAACGGCTCCGGCAAATCCACACTGTCCTACACGCTGGCCGGCCGGTCCGGCTATGACGTGACGGGCGGCTCGATCCTGTTCAACGGCAAGGACCTTACAGACCTTGAGCCGAACGAGCGGGCCGCCGCAGGCGTGTTCCTTGCGTTCCAGTACCCCACCGAAGTGCCGGGCGTCACCACCATGACGTTCCTCAAGACGGCGCTAAATGCCGTGCGTGTGGCACGTGGCGAGGATGAACTGGACGCTGTGCGTTTCCTCAAGCTGGTGCGGGAGAAGGCCAAGGCGTTGAACATCTCGGACGACATGCTGAAGCGCCCCCTGAATGTGGGCTTCTCCGGCGGTGAGAAGAAGCGCGCTGAGACCCTTCAGATGGCACTGCTCGAGCCGACCTTCGCCGTGCTGGACGAGACGGATTCCGGTCTGGATGTGGACGCCATGCGCGTGGTGGCAGAGGGCGTGAACGCGCTGCGGTCGCCGGAACGCTCCATGCTGGTGATCACCCACTATCAGCGCCTGCTGGACCATATCGTGCCGGACCATGTGCACATTCTTTCAGATGGGAAAATCGTGAAGTCAGGCCCCAAGGAACTGGCGCGCGAAGTTGAAGAATCCGGCTATGCCGATATCAAGAGCGACGCGGCATAACCATGGCAAGACCTGCAATTCAGCCTCTGGAAATCGAGACCGGCTTTGTGGATGACCACGCGGCTGCCACAGCATCCTTGCCTGGTGCCGCGACACAGGGTGTCGAACGTGAGAACGCCATCAAGGTATTCGCCGTCGACGGCCTCCCTCACCGCCGTCTGGAGGACTATCGCTACTTCGACCTGCGCCAGATGCTGGCCAAAGTTGGCCCGCTGGCGGTAACGCCGGGTGCCGATAACGCGACAGCCAGCGATGATGCAAACGATGTCTTTGCGAACATCGATCGCTATGTGGCGGTTGTCATCAACGGCCGTCTGGATACTTCAAAGTCTGATCTGACCGGCCTTCCTGAAGGCGTGGCGTTCACTAGCTATGCTGATGCCGTGGATGCTGATTGGGTAAAGGCGGCTTTCAACAGCGCTGAAGGCCCGCAAGACTCTGTGGCTGCCTTGAACCGTGCTTACGCATCAGATGGGGTTGCCGTACGGGTGTCTGCGGGCGTCAAGGTCGATAAGCCCATTGAGGTGCGTTGGTTGTCCGCCGGTGACACGGGCACACACTACCACGCGCGCAGTGTGGTGGTGGTGGAAGAGGGCGCAGACCTCACCCTGCTGGAAACCCGCGGTGATGATGCATCCGCACCGGTCTTCGCGACGAACACGCTGCGACTGGTTGTTGGTGACAAGGCAACCCTGCGCCATGCAGCGGTCTATGCGGACAGTGAGGCATCGGTCCGGGTCGCGCAGAAGTCTGTGACACTGGGTGAAGCTGCCGATTATCAGACGCTAGGCCTTGCCGTTGGCGCCGGGCGTGCGCGCACCGGTGAGCATGTGCATTTTGCCGGCGAGGACGCCAAAGGCGCGATCAATGGACTGTCTTTGCTGCGCGGCAAGGCCGTGATGGACAACACGTTGTTTGTTGATCACGCGGTGCCCAACTGCGACAGCGAGGAAACTTTCCGCTCTGTGCTGGACGATGCATCCCGCGGCGTGTTCCAGGGATCAATTCTCGTGCGCAAGGACGCACAGAAGATCGACAGTCAGATGCAGGCGCGTGCCTTGCTGTTGTCCCGCAAGGCGGAAATGGACGCGAAGCCCATGCTGGAAATCTACGCGGATGATGTGATCTGCGCGCATGGATCAGCCATAGGCGAGCCTGATCAGAACGCGATCTTCTATCTCATGAGTCGCGGCATCGACGAAAAGACTGCGCGGGCGCTGCTGGTGGCAGGCTTCCTCGACGACGTTGTGGACGGTTTTGACGACGGTGACATCGCGGCAGCCCTGAAGACCTTGCTGGCCGCCCGACTGGGTGCGCCTGACGACATGGGTCAGGAGGTTGCCTTATGAGCAATGCCGCAACCATTGCAAAACCGGCAGCAACGGCAGGCGCAGCGTTTGACGTGGACCGGGTGCGCGCGGACTTCCCCATCCTGTCTCGAGAAATCTACGGCAAGCCGCTGGTCTATCTGGACAATGCGGCCTCTGCCCAGAAACCTGTTCAGGTGCTGGACGCAATCCGGGATGCCTACGCCAACGACTACGCCAATGTGCATCGTGGCCTGCACTACCTGGCCAATGCGTCGACCCAGGCCTTTGAAGATGCGCGTGAGAAGGTGCGGGCACTGCTGAATGCACCGACGACAGATGAAGTCATCTTCACAAAGGGCGGCACTGAGGCAATGAACCTCGTGGCGCAGGGATATCTGCAACCGATTATCCAGCCTGGTGATGAAATCATCGTCTCCATGATGGAGCACCATTCCAATATCGTTCCCTGGCATTTTTTGCGTGAGCGCCAGGGTGCTGTCTTGAAATGGATTCCCGTCCTCGAAGACGGATCACTGGACATGGCGGCCTATGAGGCTTCACTCGGTCCGAAGACCAGGTTCGTGGCAATGACCCATATGTCCAATGTGATGGGCAGTGTGGTGGACGTTAAGAAGATCACGGAACTGGCGCATGCCCAGGGTGCCGCTGTTCTTGTTGATGGCTGCCAGGGTGCTGTGCATCTGGATGTCGATGTGCAGGACATCGGCTGTGATTTCTACGTGATGACCGGACACAAGCTTTATGGGCCGACCGGCATTGGTGCGCTTTACGGCAAGGCGGAGTTACTCGCGGAGATGCAGCCCTATCAGGGTGGCGGTGAGATGATCCGCGAAGTCCATATGGATGAGATCACCTATGGCGACGCGCCTCACAAGTTCGAAGCAGGCACACCACCGATCGTTCAGGCTATCGGCCTGGGTGCTGCCATTGACTATGTAAACGGCATTGGACCCGCGGCAGCCCATGCTCATGAGCAGGACCTGATCAGCTATGCAACGGCACAGGTGCAGGACCTGAATTGGATCACCATTCACGGTACCATGCCGGGCAAGGGTGCGATCCTGTCCTTCTCCATGGACGGCGCGCATCCGCACGACCTTGCGACGATCGTGGATCGGTCAGGTGTCGCGATCCGGGCTGGTCAGCACTGTGCTGAGCCGCTGATGGCACATCTGGGTGTTCCCGGCACTGCGCGGGCCTCATTTGCGATGTATAATACGCGCAGCGACGTGGACGCATTTGTAGCCGCGCTTGAAAAGGCGCGGGAGTTTCTTGGGTAATGGATCATCCGATGACTGAAACACAGACAGACGCCGTCAACGCGTCCGGCGAGGCGGCCGCAAACGATGCGCAGATCAACGCATCAGCGATCCCGCAAGGTGAGCTGGACATGCTGACCGATGATCTGATCGGCGCAATCAAGACGGTCTATGACCCGGAAATTCCAGTCGACATTTATGAGCTCGGCCTGATCTACAAGATCGACGTGTCGGACGATCGGGACATTGAAGTGGACATGACACTGACGGCACCTGGTTGCCCGGTGGCCGGTGAGATGCCGCAATGGGTGAGCGATGCGATCGGCTCCGTGGATGGCGTTGGCGACGTCAAGGTGAACCTCGTGTTCGACCCACCTTGGACACCGGAACGGATGTCTGAAGAGGCCAAGGTTGCCCTGAACATGTTTTGACAGTGTCTGCGTGCACCTTGAACAGGAGCGCGGGCGTAATCACATGTTAGGATGAAGCGAAGAGAGTAAAGTGATGGCAGGACAGGTAATTACACTCACGGATACGGCGGCCGAACGGATCAAGGCGATCATCGCCAAATCCGACGAGCCGATTGTGGGCGTGCGTCTTGGCCTCGAGAATGCCGGCTGCGCAGGCATGGCCTACAAGCTGGACTACGCGACCGAAATCGCACCGCTGGACGAAGTAGTGACGGACAAGGACGTGACCATTCTCATCGACGCAAAGTCGATCCTCTTCCTGCTTGGCATGGAAATGGACTACGAAGAAACCAAGCTGCGCTCGGGCTTCGTGTTCAATAATCCGAACCAGACAGATGCCTGCGGCTGTGGTGAGAGCGTGACGCTGACACCTGCCGCCCCGGTAACAGAAGAACGCCCCTCGACCTAGCGGTCGCGATACGGCATTTTCCGGTCATGGCCGTATCCTCAGAATATCTCGACTTCCTGATTGAAATGCTGGTCCCGCTTGGCCCGGTCAAATCACGACGCATGTTTGGCGGCTCGGGCCTATTTGCCGACGGGCTGATGTTCGCTCTGATTGCAAATGAGGTTCTGTACCTCAAGGCGGATGAGCAGACCCAGCCAGCATTCGAGGCCGAGGGCATGGAGCCGTTCACCTACGAGACCAAGGCCGGCAAGCGGGGTGTGATGTCCTACTGGCAGGTGCCGGAGAGGCTGTTCGACGAGCCGGAGGAGTTCGTCAGCTGGGCCCGCGACGCTGTCAGCGTCGCGCTCCGGGCGGATGCGGCCAAGCCACCTTCCCAACGCAAGGGGCCAGGATCGCCCCCGAGACCGAAGAAGCCACGGGCGAAAAAGAAGGTGGCTCAGAAAAAATCACGCAGGAAAAAGGCGGCTGAGTCATAGGACCCGCCGCCTTTTCCTGTCTGAATGGTTCGGGCGCTAGTTGCCCTTGAACTCTGCAGGGCGCTTCTCAAGGAAGGCCTTCACGCCTTCCTTGAAGTCTTCCGTCCGGCCGGCTTCGCGCTGCAGCCACCGCTCCTTGTCGAGCTGCTCTTCATAGGTGTTGTCGAAGCTGTCGGCGTAAGCCTCGCGGATCAGGCCGAGGGTGCGAGTGGGGCCGGAGGCAAGCTCCTTTGCGAGCGTCATCGCTTCGTTGATCAGGGCATCATCTTCATACACCCGGTTGATCAGGCCCCAGTCGAGGGCGGTGTCCGCCGGCAGTTTTTCACCCAGCAGGGACAGTTCCTTGGCCCGCGCAACGCCGATGAGGCGCGGCAGCAGGTATGTCGAACCACCATCCGGCACCAGACCAATGCGGCGGAACGCCTGCAGGAAATAGGAGGACTTGGCAGCCAGCACCATGTCGCCCATCAGCGCAAAGCTCATGCCGACGCCGGCGGCCGGTCCGTTGACCGCGGTGATGAACGGCATCTTCAGTTTGCGCATTTTGCGCAGGATGGGGTGGTACTTCTGCTCAAGCGCCTGACCGGCGTCCGGCTGCGTGTTGGGACGTTGCTCGCCCGGGCGTTCTCCCGGACGTCCGCCAGCGAGATTGGCGCCGGCACAGAAGCCGCGTCCTTCCCCGGTCATGACCACACACCGAACGCCATTGTCCGGCGTGTCGATCCATTCAAGCGCATCGGCCAGGCCTTCCAGCATGTCCGGTGACACGGCATTTAGGGCCTTGGGGTCATTCAGGGTCAGGATGGCGACGTCGCCGTCCATGTCCACTTTGACTTTGTTGAATTCCATGGGGGTCTCTCCCGATTGTTGCTTTGGTTTGATGGCTGCGTCGCGCCTAGCGTGAGAAATTCGGAGCGCGTTTTTCCATGAAGGCAGTGACGCCTTCCGTGAAGTTGGGGTGATTGCCGCGCTTGCGCTGGGTTTCCTTTTCCAGGTCCAGCTGCGCGTTGAGGTCGTTGTCAAAGCTGGCATCGAGGATTTGCTTGATGTCGCCGAAGGCTTCCGTCGGCCCGGTCGCCAGCTTTTCGGCATAGGCCATGGCTTCGTCCATCAGCTTGTCGTCATCCACGCATGCCCAGATGAGACCCCAGTCAGCGGCCTGTTCGGCGGAGAGCTTGTCGCCGCTCATGGCGAGTGCACGTGTGCGGGCCTGGCCGATCAGGCGGGGCATGAAATAGGTCACGCCGCAATCGGGCACCAGCGCCAGCTTGGGGCCGAAGACCTGTACGAAGCTTGCGGACCGGGCCGCAAAGACAATGTCGGCTGACAGGGCCAGCCCAACGCCACCACCTGCGGTCATGCCGTTGACGGCGCACACAACCGGCTTGGGCAGTTCGGCCAGCTCGCGGATCATCGGGTTGAAACCGATTTCCATGCTGTGGGCCACACCATCGCCCACGGTTGCTGCTGCGGGCGGCTTGAAACCAGCTGTCAGGTCCGCGCCGGCACAAAAGCCACGGCCTGCACCGGTAATGATGAGGGCGCCAATGCTTGCATCGTCACGTGTTTGGCGAATGGCGGTCCGCACCTCGTCCAGCAATTGCGGGTTCATGCTGTTGAGCACGTCCGGGCGGTTGAGGGTGATGACAGCGACGCCGGTGTCGTGCTTGTCGAAGGTGATCATGTCCATGGCTTGTCGCCCCGCAGTGTTGATGTGCGAGCGACAATACCGGCCTCACGCCTGCGGTCAAACGGCAGAAGGCAGCCCAATCATGCCGTTGCGGGCAGAAAGCGTCGAATATGAAGACGGTCAGAAAGCTGACGTAGGGGCAGGCTGGACTCTCAGCCGATGCGCCTAGCTGGCGATTGCCTCAAGGTCGGTGTCGACTTCCCATTTTACCTGGTTGCGGCCCGCGTGCTTCGCGGAGTAAAGGCAAGCATCGGCACGCTTGATGAGGTCGCCGATGCTCTCGCCAGGTTCGAAAAGTGCTGCGCCGAATGACATGGTCACCGCACCAAGGTTCTCACCGGTGGACTTCTTGACCAGTTCCTTGCTCTCGATTGTACGGCGTACTTCATTGGCGAGCTTGACGCCTGCGGTCAGGTCCGTGTTCGGCAGAATGAGGGCAAACTCCTCGCCGCCATAGCGGGCCGGCTTCAGCGGTTGCTTGATGTGATGGCGCATGCACTGGGCAACCAGCTTCAGAACCTGGTCACCTGTCTGGTGGCCATATGTGTCATTGAACTTCTTGAAGTGGTCGATATCACCCAGGATGAGCGTGAAGCTGCTGCCGTCCGTCGTGGCAGCATCCATGCAGGCTGTGACGCTATCGTCAAAGTTCCGACGGTTGGGCAGGCCGGTCAGCTGGTCTGTCAGCGCTTCTGTCCGGATTTCTTCCATGTTGTTGCGCAGCTGGGTGACTTCGGCCTTGCTTTCCTGCAGGCGCTCTTCCAGCTGCTTGCTGCGGCTCTCCATCGTCCGCGTCGCGGTCACCAGTGTTTCCATCAAGGTGCGCATTTCAGCAGGCGAACGTTCTGTGTCCAGCGCTGCGCTCACATTGTTCAACGAGTCGCCGTAAGCACCCGTGTCCTTGGTGGCGGTTTCGAGCATCTGCATGACGCCAGACAGCTCGTCTTCTAGTTTGCCACCCATTTCCAGCATCGCGCTGTCATTATTGGACGGTGTGAGGTGTTTGGAGCGGATCTGATCGAGATGGTCCTTGCCGATGTTTTCGCCGGCATCTTCCAGCTTCTCGATCTCACGGTTGAGACTGGGATTTGCACCGGTCGCGTGGGTGTACCAGATCTCGTAATTGTCCGGCGTGGGGTCGATCGCGCGCGCGTCCATCTCACTGATGGCCTTCTCAGCCAGTGCCTTTGGGTCGGTCATTGTGCTCGCGTCGGTCACTTAAAGTCCCCTGAAATCGCCTGCCACCGCCGGAATATCTGGCGGCATTCATCTGCAATAGAGGGAGAGCCCAGGATTGAGTTACCTGCTTTTCCATTTCAGCTGCCCCATTGCCGGGCATTCTGGCGGAGACGGCTTAAAGCGGCGTTAAATGCGCCCATATCAAATGATCGCCCTATGCGGGAAAAAACGTGCAACTCCGGGGGAAATGGCAGGTTCTCGCCACTTGTGGCCTTCCGCGCTATAGTCCTCGCCATGGAAGTGCCATGTGTCTGGTGGGAAAGGCTTTTTCGCCGCCCGGCCAGTCGATTTGTTCTGCCATTGGCAGGTTCAACTGAAAGCAGAGTTCAAAGGGCGCCGGCTAACCCGTGCCCCGAAACAGGTGAGGTAAATTCATGAGCGTTATGGAATCAACGCCCGAAACATCAAGTGCGGACGCCATTTCTGACGGCATCCGCGCCATTCTGGATCGCCAGAAGAAGGCTCACATTGACGAGGGCCCTGCGAGCGTCAAACGCCGCAAGGACTGGATCGACCGTTCCATCGCGCTGCTGGTGGACAACAAGGACGAGATTGTTGACGCCCTGACATCAGATTTCGGCAACCGCGCACCGGTCGCGTCACTGATGACGGATGTCATGGGCTCAATTGGGCCGCTCGACCATGCCAAGAAGCACATGGAAAAGTGGATGCGCCCGGAGAAGCGCAAGCTGCAGTTCCCGCTCGGCCTGCTCGGCGCAAAAGCCCATGTCGAGTACCAGCCGCTTGGTACAATCGGTGTGATCAGCCCGTGGAACTTCCCGTTCAATCTGACATTCGCGCCGCTGGCCGGCATTTTTGCCGCCGGCAACCGCGCGATGATCAAGCCGTCCGAATTCACGCCGGCCTGTTCCGAACTAATGGCGAAGATGTTCCGCGAAGCCTATGACGAAACGGAAGTGGCCGTGATCACCGGTGGTCCGGCCGTCGGTGAAGCGTTCTCAAAGCAGCCGTTCGACCATCTGCTGTTCACGGGGGCGGGCTCCATCGCCAAGCACGTGATGCGTGCAGCTTCTGAAAATCTGGTTCCGGTAACGCTGGAACTGGGCGGCAAGTCCCCGGTAATCGTCTCCCGCGATAGCGATATTGAAGATGTTGCTGCCCGCGTGATGACCGGCAAGACCCTCAATGCGGGCCAGATCTGCCTGGCACCGGACTACGTGATGGTGCCGGAAGAAAAGGCGGACGAGTTTGTCGCTGGAGCCCAGAAGGCGGTGACAAAGATGTTCCCGACCATGAAGGACAACCCGGATTACACCTCCATCATCAATGACCGTCACTATGACCGCATCAACGGCTACATTGATGATGCCAAGGCAAAGGGCGGTGACGTTGTCGAGATCAACCCGGCCAATGAGGACTTTTCTCAGCAGCCCTACAACAAGATCCCGCCGACCATCATCAAGAACCCAACCGAAGACATGAAGGTCCTGCAGGACGAAATCTTCGGCCCGGTCCTTCCGATGAAGACCTACAAGGACGTGTCAGAAACGGTTGACTATGTGAACTCCAAGGACCGCCCCCTGGGCCTCTACTACTTTGGCCAGGACGCTGACGAAGAGCGCCGGGTGCTGGAC
>JANQMQ010000467.1 GCA_028279995.1 Candidatus Phaeomarinibacter sp.
CCTGCCTGCGAACGGCACACGCGAAGCCCTGTTCAACGTCGCACAGGTAATCGGCCCCCTTTCAAAGGATAACGCTCGCCCGGCCATACTCCTGCCCAACCCATTCTACCAGTGCTACGCAGCCGCTGCCCTGGGGGCAGGCGCCGAGCCTGTCTACCTCAACACCACCGCTGAAACAGGTCACCTGCCTGACCTGACATCCCTGAGTGACGAGGATCTCGAACGGGCCGTGGCCCTTTACATCTGCTCGCCCGCCAACCCGCAAGGCGCGGCCGCGGACACGGCCTATTGGACGCAGCTAATAAAGACCGCACGCGCGCACGACATCACCATTGTTGCGGACGAATGCTATGCCGACATCTACACGGGCACACCGCCCACCGGCATCCTTGAGGCCGCTCATACATCAGGACTTGGCTTTGCCGGGATCATCGCCTTCCACTCCCTCTCGAAGCGCAACAACCTGCCCGGCCTGCGTTCGGGGTTTTCTGCCGGTGATCCGGACCTGACCAGCGCCTTTGGCAAGTTCAGAAATCTCGCCGCCCCACAGGTACCTCTACCGGTCATGGCGGTGAGCATTGCAGCCTGGAATGACGACGCAGATGCGGCCGCCAACCGGGCCCTGTATGCGGACAAGTTCTCAGCAGCCGAGCGCATCATCGGCAACCGCTTCGGCTTCAAACGGCCCGACGGCGGCTTCTTTCTATGGCTCGATATGGCCGAAGCGGGTGGCGGCGAACAGGCAGCACTGACCCTCTGGCGCGAGGCGGGCATTAGGGTTCTGCCCGGCGGATATCTGTCTCGCGATACCGAAGATGGTAATCCGGGTTCGGATTATATCCGTGTTGCCCTGGTGGGAGATCAGGATGAAACCGCCCGCGCCCTGACGCGAATGACGGAGATATTCTAGCCATGCGCCTTGCTGTCTCAGTCTCTTCGGCGATCACCAGCGCAATCAACATCGTGCCTCCCTCCGTGCGCGACTTCCTGCGCGACCGGACAAACGAACTGATTGGTGTCGCGGCACTCTTCGCAGCGGCATGGGCTGCCCTCGCGCTGGCATCCTGGAGCCCCCGTGACCCGAGTTTCAATCATGCTACCGCGGCAGAGCCACAAAACTGGCTCGGAAGCGACGGCGCCATTGTCGCTGATGTGATGATCCAGTCAGTCGGCGTGGCGGCGGCACTGCCGGTGCTCATTCTGACGGTCTGGGGCGCGCGCCTGCTGTTGCATCTGGAGATTGAACGGCTGGGGCTGCGCCTGCTTGCTGTCATTGGTGCATTACTGGGCTTCGCCTTTGCAGCGGCTCTTTTCTCCATGTCCGTGCTGCCTGGTGCGGGTGGCGCGGCCGGCGGCATCCTGCTCAAAGCCGCCATCGCTGTCGCCGGTGACATTGTTGCCCCCGTCATCGCACTGCTTGCGGGAGCCGGGGCGATTATTCTTGCAGGCTGGGCCGTCCCCGTTTCAGTTGATCAGATTGCCAGGACAGCTCCATGGCTCGTCGATTTCGTGCGCGAATGTACCTGGCGGGCCAGGCCGGTCACCCAGTTCGTTTCACGCCATCTGGTAACAGCAGGCACCCTCCTTGTGGCCCCCTTCCGACGACGCGACTATGATGAGGATGATGGCCACGAAACCCGGCGTGAACCGGTCTTCGGCCAACGCCGCCGCGATGAAGTCATCGCAGCGCGGGGCCCCGTCGGTATAGCTGGACCAGAGGAAAATCCGCTTCCTGCCAAACGCGTGACCCGCATCTCGAAACCAGTGCGCGAAGGCAAACGATCCGCTGCCGAGCGACAGCCGACCTTCGATCTGGTGCCGAACGAGGACTATGAGCTGCCGCCACTCTCTCTCCTGGCGCCACCCAAGTCTCGTCAGGGCGAGATCATTTCAGATGAGGCCCTGCAGCAGAACGCCCGCATTCTTGAAGGCGTTCTGGAAGATTTCGGCATTCGCGGTGAGATCATTGAAGTCCGCCCCGGCCCTGTTGTGACCATGTATGAATTGCAGCCTGCGCCTGGCATCAAGTCCAGCCGCGTGATCGGGTTAGCGGACGACATTGCCCGATCCATGAGTGCCGTTTCTGCTCGCGTTGCCGTTGTACCCGGCCGCAACGTCATTGGTATCGAACTGCCGAACGCCAAACGGGAAACAGTCTATCTGCGTGAGCTTCTATCATCGGCGGATTACGAAGCCACAGCGACAAATCTGGGCCTCGCGCTGGGCAAGGACATTTCCGGTGAACCCGTCATCCGCGATCTTGCCCGCATGCCGCATCTGTTGATTGCAGGTACCACCGGCTCGGGTAAGTCGGTCGGCATCAACACCATGATTCTGTCACTGCTGTACCGGCTGCCGCCGGACCAGTGCAAATTGATTCTGATCGACCCCAAGATGCTGGAATTGTCCGTATACGATGGAATTCCACATCTGCTGTCGCCTGTGGTGACTGACCCCAAGAAAGCGGTTGTGGCACTCAAATGGGTCGTGCGGGAAATGGAAGACCGCTACAAGACCATGGCCAAGCTCGGGGTGCGCAATATCGAGGGCTACAATACCCGCGTGGCGGAAGCCCTTGAGAACGAAGAGATGCTGTCGCGCACGGTCCAGACGGGCTTTGACCCTGAAACCGGCTCCCCCGTCTATGAAGACGAGGAGATGGAACCGACACCCATGCCCTTCATCGTCGTCGTCGTCGACGAGATGGCCGACCTGATGATGGTAGCCGGCAAGGAAATCGAAGGCGCGGTGCAGCGTCTGGCGCAGATGGCCCGCGCCGCCGGCATCCACATGATCACCGCAACCCAGCGCCCGTCGGTCGACGTCATCACCGGCACCATC
>JANQMQ010000482.1 GCA_028279995.1 Candidatus Phaeomarinibacter sp.
CACCTATGATTTTCCCGGTGCAACATGCATCAGCCGCAATCAAGTGTGCGCCCATGGCGTGCCGGGTGACGACGTCATTCAGGCCGGCGATCTCATCAACATTGATGTCTCGCTGGAGCTTGACGGGTATTTCGCGGATACCGGGGCGAGCTTCTGTGTGCCGCCGGTGGCACCGAACATCGCGGCCTTGTGCAAGGCGGGGCGGATGGCCCTTGAGCAGTCTGTCCGACAGGTTAAAACCGGCGCGCGCTTCAACACAATTGGCCGGACAGTTGAGCGGGTTGCCGCGAAGCGTGGCTTTACGGTGATTGACAACCTGGCAAGCCACGGCGTCGGCCGGGCGCTGCACGAAGACCCGCGTGAAATCCCGACCTGGTATGACAGGCATGATCGCCGCCGGATGACAGAAGGTCTGGTCTTCACCATTGAACCATTCCTGTCGACAGGTGCCACGCAAGTGGATGAGCTGGACGATGGCTGGAGCCTGGTGACGCCCGAAGGCACACTGGCCGTTCAATATGAGCACACGCTTGTGGCAACGCGACGCGGCCCCATCGTGCTGACACAACTGCCGGACGCCGCCTGACATGACCGGGACCCCGCAGGATCAGGCCTGGCGCCACTTGCCAAGCTGGGAACGCAGGCTCATGGAGATTACCCCTCTGGGGCCGATCGGCACCGGACTGGTGATGGCTGTGATCACCTTTTTGAGCTTTGTCTGCGTTGCCGCCATTGAAGGCGCCTCCATCTACAGCACGGGTCCACGCAGCGTGGCGGGTCTTTCAGCCGATGCTTGGGCGGCATTGGTGATATCGCTGTTTGCATGGGCGTTCATTTCGGCGAATGAAATTGCCGGCAAACGCAACCTCAGGGACATTCAGTTCCTCGCTCCCAAGCTGGCCGGTATCTCCGGCGATGATCTGTTGCGAGCGCTCGAGCCGTCTCGTGAACGGCGGCGAGCAGGTTGGATTGCCGCGGGGGTGGGGCTGATCATAGGTGCAGCACTTTTCCTCGGGCAGCGAAATGCTGGCATGCCGGAACGCGGCCTTTTTGAGGAATTCACGCTTATTGCCTGGTGGGCGATGTTCGCCACGGTGATTCTGACCAGCCTGGTCATCCGCTGGGTTGTCATGGCGCGCGGCGAGACAAGCCATGTAACTGACAATCTGCTCGACAAGGCGAAACTCGATCTGCTGTCGCAGGAAGATGCCCATGTCGTCGGGACGATTGCCTTGCGTGGGGCGCTGGTGTGGCTGCTGCATGCAGCCATCCTTTTCCTGCTGTTTGTCGGTCAGCCTCTCAACGTGGTGCTGATCGTCACCTTCCTTACCATCGTCGCCGTCGCGGTCATGGTGTTTTTCACACCACTGCGCTGGGTGCATCGGCTGATTACCCAGACCAAGCAACGCGAGCTGGCGCAAGTACGCGACGATATACGCAACGCCCGCCAGCAGGTCGCGAAACCGGGCAGCGACGGCGCCGAGGCCGGCAGCCGCCTCACGGGCTTGCTGGCCTATGAAGCGCGCATCGAAGGCGTGTCGGAGTGGGCCATAGACGTGGGGACCATGTTCCGCTTCGTCGGCCTGCTCAGCCTGCCGGTCATCTCCTGGACGGGCGGTGCCTCCGCCGAGCGGATCATTGACTGGCTGATCGGTTGACGGCTCCTGCTTCATAGAGCGCGCGCATGCGAGCCTCATAGTCCACGAGGCGCTGACGCACCTTGAACATGTCTTTCAGGCGGCTGTTGAACTCCGGCATTGCGATGTTGGTGAGGGCGGAAAAAGCGACCACGTCTGCGAGGGTCGGCGTATCCCCAAACAGATATGTGTTGTCTCCCAGCAGGCCGTCGATGGCATCCAGGTCCCGGGCGGCGAAGCCGTAGATCTCATCTGCCGTATGACGACCGAGTCCCTGATGATGCAAGGCTGTTTTCACCGCTTTCAGTGCCTGTCTATGGATCAGCCCGCGCAGAACCCCGGGCACTTCACCGAAAAATGCCTCACGTACAACGCCGTCATTGGCCGGATCGATCCAGCGGCTGTAGACCAGTATCCAGTAGAGCCGCTCTTCAAGCATCCGCTGCAGGGCATGGGACTGGGCGCGGTCACGCGGTGTCAGTCCGCTATCAAGATCAACGCCGTGGGCGGACTTGAGATGAGCAATGATGTGCTCGCTGTCTGAAATGACCTGACCCGCGTCTTCCATATAGGGAAGTTTGCCGCGCGGCGTCTTGCCCGGATTGGTGACGATGTGCATGCGGTAGGGCACACCGGCCAGGCGCAGGAAACATTCGATCTTGGTTGTGAACGGGCTGGCAGATGTCGCCTTGGGGTCAGCGGATGGGAAACCATAAACATCAAGCATGGGAATGGACATGGGAGACCTCTTGCGTGTCGGACGGCATGGGTTGATTTCGATGACCGGACCCTAAAGAGTTGCTCCTGACACCGTCGTGTCAGTAGTGATTCCCACTTCATTTCCCGGGTTTCCATGCGCCGCGCCGACCGCCTGTTTGAGATTATCGAGATCCTGCGCCGGACTGACGGGACGGCGACGGCCGAGCAGATTGCCGAGCAGACGGAAGTTTCAGTACGGACGATCTATCGCGACATTGCTTCGCTGCAGGCGGGGCGCGTGCCCATTGATGGGGAGGCCGGCGTCGGCTACACGCTGCGGCCGAGCTACGACCTGCCGCCCCTGATGTTCAACGATGAAGAAGCCGAGGCCTTGGCCCTTGGTGCCCGCATCGTGGCGGCGTGGGGCGACAAGGAACTGGCCGCCAAGGCCGAAGCCGCACTTGGAAAGGTGCGCGCTGTGCTGACAGGCGCGCTCAGGGAACAGATCGATGCGCATGGGCTTATTGCGCCGCCCTACCATCATCAGGTGCCTATCGAGATTGACCTGGCCGAAGTGCGCCGGGCAATCCGCCATCGACTGAAGATCAGATTTCTCTATACGCCGGAACAAGGCCGCAAACGCTGGCGCACGGCCTGGCCTCTCTCCCTGGCCTTTTTCGGGCCGGTGTGGACGGGCCCCTGCTGGTGTGAGATGCGCGACGACTTCCGCAGTTTCCGGCCGGATGGGATGGAGAAG
>JANQMQ010000491.1 GCA_028279995.1 Candidatus Phaeomarinibacter sp.
ACCTGGAATACCTGGCGCAGGTGGTGTGGACGCTGGGCGAGAACGGCGCCACCGTGGCCTACCCCGACACCGTGGTGGGCACCGACAGCCACACCACCATGGTCAACGGCCTGTCCGTTCTGGGGTGGGGCGTCGGCGGCATCGAAGCGGAAGCCGCCATGCTCGGCCAGCCGATCTCGATGCTGATACCGGAAGTCATCGGCTTCAAGCTCACCGGCAAGCTGCCTGAAGGCATCACGGCGACTGACCTTGTGCTGACGGTTACCGAAATGCTCCGCGCCCGCGGCGTGGTCGGCAAGTTCGTGGAGTACTATGGCCCGGGCCTCGATCACCTGTCTCTCGAAGACCAGGCGACGCTGTCCAACATGGCACCGGAATACGGCGCCACCTGCGGCTTCTTCCCGATTGACGCGGAAACGCTCAAATACCTCAAGGCCACTGGCCGCAAGAAGGCGCGCGTGGACCTTGTGGAAGCCTACGCCAAGAAGCAGGGCATGTTCCGCACGTCCCGTTCGGAAGACCCGATCTTCACCGACAGCCTGCACCTCGACCTTGGCGACGTTGTCCCAAGCCTTGCAGGCCCCAAGCGCCCGCAGGACCGTGTGGCCCTTACCGACGTGGCAGACAGCTTCGCCGGCTCCATGGTCAACGAGTTCAAGAAGGCAGACGACGGCCACAAGCGCGCCAAGGTTGCCGGCACCGATTACACGATCGGCCACGGCGACGTTGTGATCGCAGCCATCACGTCATGCACCAACACCTCCAACCCGTCCGTGCTCATGGCCGCTGGCCTTGTGGCGCAGAAGGCCAACAAGCTCGGCCTCAAGACCAAGCCGTGGGTGAAGCCGTCTCTGGCACCCGGTTCACAGGTCGTCACCGAGTACCTGAAGGACGCAGGCCTGCAGAAGGAGCTGGACAAGCTCGGCTTCAACCTCGTGGGCTATGGCTGCACAACCTGTATCGGTAACTCCGGTCCGCTTCCGGCGCCGATCTCCAAGGCCATCCATGACGCAGACCTTGTTGCGACGTCTGTTCTGTCAGGCAACCGCAACTTCGAGGGCCGCGTGTCTCCGGATGTACGCGCCAACTACCTGGCCTCACCGCCGCTGGTGGTTGCCTACGCCCTCGCCGGCTCCGTCAACGTGAACCTCACCAAGGAGCCGATCGGTCAGGACAAGAAGGGCAACGATGTCTACCTCAAGGACATCTGGCCGACCTCGCACGAGATTGCCGAGGCCGTGCGCAAGTCCGTCACCTCGAAGATGTTCCGCGAACGCTATGCGGACGTGTTCAAGGGCGACCCGCAGTGGCGCAAGATCAAGGTTACAGGCGGCAAGACCTATGACTGGAACAAGAAGAGCACCTATGTGCAGAACCCACCTTACTTCGAAGGCATGACGGCAGAACCCGCCGACATCCAGCCGATCAAGGATGCCCGCATCCTGGGTCTGTTCGGGGATTCAATCACCACCGACCACATCTCGCCTGCCGGTTCCATCAAGGCCGACAGCCCGGCCGGTGAATACCTCAAGAAGCACAAGGTGAAGCCTGCAGACTTCAACTCCTACGGCTCCCGCCGTGGTAACCACGAAGTCATGATGCGCGGCACCTTCGCCAACATCCGCATCAAGAACCAGATGGTTCCCGGTGTGGAAGGCGGCGTGACGGTTCACTATCCTTCCGGCGATGGCATGCCGATCTATGACGCTGCCATGAAGTATGCAGACGCAGGCAACAAGCTTGTGGTCTTCGGCGGCAAGGAATACGGCACAGGCTCATCTCGTGACTGGGCCGCGAAAGGCACCAAGCTCCTGGGCGTCGAGGCTGTCATCGTGGAAAGCTTTGAGCGTATCCACCGCTCCAACCTCGTCGGCATGGGCGTGCTGCCCCTGCAGTTCGAGGACGGCATGAGCTGGTCCAAGCTGGGTCTCAACGGCTCCGAAACCGTGACGATCACCGGCAACGAAAAGGGCATCAAGCCCCGCATGAAGCTGACCCTTGAGATCACCGATGCCAAGGGCAAGACCAAGAAGGTACCGGTGCTCTGCCGCATCGATACCGCGGATGAAGTTGATTACTACGAAAACGGCGGCATCCTGCACTTCGTGCTTCGCAATCTGATGGCGTCATAAGGCACCGTCACCACTGACGAGAAAGCCCGGAAGCCTCTACGGTTTCCGGGCTTTTTTGTGCCTGATCGCCACGCCGGACATCTATCGTTCATCTCGTTCACGCACCGCCTCACACTCTCTTGAGTGGATCAGGAGCGGGCAAAATCCTAGGTTGATGGTTAGGGAGACCCACCCCTCAAACCTGAAGAGTTCCCGATGACCGGCCTGCCCTCATTTACATCACGCACGTCCCTGCGTTTCGCAGCGCCTGCGCTTGTGGCCGCCACCATGCTGCTACCTGCAGTGGCTGAAGCCCGCCCTGCCGTGGTTGAGCTCTTCACCAGCCAGGGCTGCTCCTCCTGCCCACCCGCTGACGCCCTCATCAACGAGATCGCGGACCGCGACGACGTGATCGCGCTCACCTACAACATCACCTATTGGGACTATCTTGGCTGGCGCGACACGCTGGGCCGCGAGGAACACACCGAACGCCAGGAAGCCTATGCGCAGTACTTCATGGACCGGAAGTACACGCCGCAGCTTGTCATCGACGGCGAAACCCACATGCCCGGCAGCCGCCAGCAGGCGTCCCGCAAGGCCATCAATGATCAGGTGGAGGATGTCGCAGGCACAGCTTTGCTCGCAACGGCAATGTCAGACACCAGTCTCTCGGTCACAGCAGACGCAACCGTAAACACCGGCACCGCTGCCGTCTGGCTCGTTCAATATGACAAGGCCCATGAGGTGATGATCACCCGCGGCGAAAACGCCGGCGAGACGATCACCTATTCCAATGTCGTGCGGGACATCATCCGCCTGGACGACTGGGACATGTCACAACCGCTCAGCATTGATCTGGCCAAGGACATGCTGAAGGAAGGCGGCCATGACGGCTGCGCCATCATCGTCCAGAAAGCGGGCGACTACGGCGTCGGTGAAGTCATCACCGCCGCCCGCATCGACATGGCCCTGATCAACTAGCAACTGGCAATCAGCTAAAGGCCGCTAGTTCGCACCCTCAATGGCATCCAGGTCAATCTCGGCACCTTCGGCAGGCTTGTCTTCCACAAGCGCTTCAAGCGTCCGGGTCAGGTCTGCGCCACGGGGCGTCGACAGGGCAAAGGCATAGGGTGACAGCCGCGCTGACAGTGCCGCAGCTTCCTGCACCACAGTTTCAGCCGCCCCGTCTGCGGCGCGTGCGTCCAGCATCGCATAGTAGCTGCGGCCCAGCTTCTCGGCCTGTACCGTCACCTCAAGGCCGTCCTGTGTGCGGTAGACGGACGTCACAGGCGCCTCCAGCGTGATCTCCGCACGCGGCTCAACATCTGTGAACACAAGTCCCACAAGCCCGTTGCCGATACCGGTGATGGCGTAATCGGTCACAGGCTGAAGCGTATCCGCCAGATCGGCGATCTCGTATTGCGGCCGGTCGGCATTCTCTTCACCGGCAAGCACAACTGCATAAGCGTCACTATCAACGGGGCTTACATTCACCCGCGTCACACGCCCGGGCGCCAGATCAAGAATGTTCGTGTCCAGCCACGCCACCGGCTTCTGTTCCAGATTGAAGGAGCCCCGCGCCACATAGGCCTGATCTTCATCCGTATGCCGCACATAGATAGTGCCGGTGCCGTCAATGTCCGCAGACCCTTCAAGCTTGCCGACGATCAGCGACGCCAGCTCATCACCCGCAGCATCATAGACGGAGACGCGTACGCCGGTGCCCTTGTCTGCCGGGGCCGTAAGGTTGATGTGCTTGTGCCAGTCAGGCAGCGCAGTGCGCTGTTCAACAAGTTCGAGGTCCGCCAGGCCGACAACCGTCCGCTTGACGAGTTCAGGTCGTGCCGGATGCATTTCTTTTTCATTGAGACGCCACTGATCACTGTCGGCGTCGCGCACAACGGTCACCGTCGACAGCCGGCTGACAATCTCGATGCGCGCGGCATCATTCACCTGCTCAGCAAGCTCTGGAAACATCAGCCGGGTTTCAAAGTCGGACGTCAGCGCCCGTCGCTGCATCGACACAGCGAAAATCGCCAGCGCCACGAGCAGCACCGTCACCACACCCAGCATCGACAGGGTTCGCGCCTGCCCCGGCTTCAGGAGCACATCCCTCATGACACCGCTCCCTTGCCACTGTCTGCGCCAATCCCGGCACTTGTCACACTGCGCCCGGCAGCCTCCGCCCGGCTGAGACGGCGCCGGCGGCGTGTCCAGCTCAGCACCAGCCAGACTGCGCCGACCAGCAATGGCACCAGCGCCATGTTGAGAAACGCAATCCGTGCCCCAAGGGCATCCACGTCCCGGCGCAGGTCACCCTGCACGTCGCGCAGGGCCCGGCGGCCTTCCGCCAACTCGCGCTGCAGCGAGGTCATTTCCGCTTCCTGCGCACCCGTCAGCAAGGCTGCT
>JANQMQ010000512.1 GCA_028279995.1 Candidatus Phaeomarinibacter sp.
CGTCCGCCGATGTCGGGCAGATCAACCACGAAGCTCGCCGCGATCACCTTGCCGCCCGCCTGACGCACCAGCTTGATGGCTGCTTCCGCCGTGCCACCCGTCGCAATGAGATCATCAACCACCAGCACGCACTGGCCTTCGGTCACCGCATCAATATGCATCTCGACCGTGTCCGTACCGTATTCCAGCGCGTACTCGACGCCGATGGTCTCGCCGGGCAACTTGCCCTTCTTGCGGATCGGCACGAAGGGTTTGCCCAACTGATGCGCCACGGCCCCACCAAGAATGAAACCGCGCGCCTCGATCCCGGCAACCACATCGACCTTCGACACCACATTGAGCTGAACGAGCTCATCGACCGTCGTGCGAAACCCGCGCGCGTCATTCAGCAGGGTCGTGATGTCACGGAACATGATGCCCTGCTTCGGATAGTCCGGAATGGTGCGGATCAGGTCTTGAATATTCATGGGATGGTCCCCGGGAATTGATCTGTCAGGAAGAGGAAAGCACGCGACCGCCAACCGCGTCGAGTTTGGCAATCAACGCCGGGTCACGCGCCTCGGGTGCCGTGATCAGCGCCGTATCAAGCGTGATGTCAACGCCGGACGGGCAGAGACCACGCTCGCGCGGAAAATCACGCGCCAGATGCGTCACAAGGTTGACGGCGTTCGCGGCGTTGGCATGCATGACTTCAAGAATGTCGGAAACTTCCACCGCATCATGACCCGGATGCCAGCAGTCAAAGTCCGTCACCATGGCAACCGTCGCGTAGGGGATCTCGGCTTCGCGCGCGAGCTTGGCCTCGGGCATGTTGGTCATGCCGATCACATCGCAGCCCCATTCCCGATAGAGATTGCTCTCCGCAAGGGACGAGAACTGCGGGCCTTCCATGCACAGATACGTCCCACCGCGGGCAATCTGGATACCAGCCGACTTGGCCGCTGCCTCCGCGTGGTCCTGCAGACGTGACACGACCGGATGGGCCTTGGATACATGGGCAACAAGCCCGTTGCCGAAGAATGATTTCTCCCGGTCAAACGTGCGATCAATGAACTGATCGACCAGCACGAAGCTGCCCGGCGGCAGGTCTTCGCGGAAGGATCCGCAAGCGGAAATCGAGATGATGTCGGTCACCCCGGCCCGCTTGAGGATGTCGATATTGGCCTGGTAATTGATGCCGGATGGCGAGAGCCTGTGACCGCGCCCGTGTCGCGGCAGAAACACGACCTTCTGCCCTTCAAGCTCGCCGATGTTCAATGCATCGGACGGGTCACCCCAGGGGCTGTCAAACGTCGTCCACTGCGCATTTATGAGACCTGGATGGTCATACACGCCCGACCCGCCGATGATGCCCAGTACCGTTTCCATGCTGCCCTAGCCTTCCATACCCGCTCATGCAAAAGGCCGCCCGCGGAGACGGACGGCCTTATCTGTTTCGTTTCTCAGGCGCGTCGCCCTAGTGCTGGTCAGACCAGATCTTCCGTTGCGTGAAGTAGAGGAGGCCGGCAAGGATCACCAGGAAGGTCATCACCACAAAGCCGGTGCTCTTGCGCGCCTCAAGTTTTGGCTCGGCCGCCCAGTGCAGGAACGTCACAACGTCCTTGGCCATCTGGTCCACAGTTGCTTCCGTGCCATCCGCAAACTCGACGGAGTCCGGATAGATCGGCTGTGCCATCGCAATCTGGTGGCCGGGGAAGTAGTCGTTGTAGCTCATGCCCGGCTGCATCTCTGTGCCCGCAGGCGCATCCGTATAGCCGACCAGCAATGAATACACATAGTCCGCACCGCCATCGCGGGCCTTGGTCATCAAGGAGAGGTCCGGCGGATAAGCACCATTGTTCGCAAGACGGCCAAGCTGCTCATTCTCGAAGGGATACTTGAACGTAT
>JANQMQ010000080.1 GCA_028279995.1 Candidatus Phaeomarinibacter sp.
CCTGTTCGCGCAGGGTGAGCAGCAGCGACATGGTCAGGCCGCCACCGGCACTGTCGCCGGCGATGACGATGTCCTCGGGCTTGTGTCCGGCGGCCAGCAGCCAGCGATAGGCGGCTTCGGCATCTTCCACAGCTGCCGGGAACGGATGTTCCGGAGCAAGACGATAATCGATAACCAGCGCCTTGAGCCCTGCTTCACGGCAGATGCGCGCGACCATGAGGCGGTGGGTGGCGGGGCTGCAGACGATGTATCCGCCGCCATGCAGATAGAGCAGCACCTTGCCGGCGCCAGCCTGCGTGTCCGGTGCGGCTGCCGTGCTGGATGCGCTGGTTGGAACTTCGACCCACTCACCGGGAACGCCATTGGCCGACACCGGCGTTACCTTGATCCAGTCCTGATTTTTGGAAAAGCGGGATGCAAGGCGGTCAACGCGGGCACGGGCGTCTGCCGGGTTGGCATGCGGATTGATTTTCCGCTTAACGGTCACGCGAAGAAACAGGCTTGTGAGCTTGCTCTGCCAACTGGCCATGTGAGGATCCCCAGCTATGTCCACTCCCCAAAGAGGGGGAATGTCGTAAATCTGTCGTGGAGTTTTGCGTCCGGGCGCGCTGGAGTCCAGCCCAAATGCTGCACTGCGACATATATGGCAGTTTTTGGTGTCTTGTATCGAATATACGGGCGCAATTTCCCGCACTGCACAGCAGGTGGAAATTGCGCCCGATGGATTGGTCAGACGTTAGGCGGCCTGGGAACCTTCGATGGTCTTCTGGCCATCGGAGTTGGCGGCCTCAATGGAAATCGTCCGCGGCTTCAGGGCCTCTGGGATTTCGCGGCGGGTATCCACATGAAGGAGCCCGTTTTCAAGCTTGGCGCCGGTCACCTGCACATGGTCGGCAAGCTGGAAGCGGCGCTCGAAATTGCGGGCCGCGATGCCGCGATGCAGGTAGGTCCGGTCGGCATCGTCTTCAGACTTTTTGCCCGAAATCGTGAGGGTTTGATCCTTCACTTCGATTTCAAGTTCGTCTTCGGTGAAACCGGCAACGGCCATGGTCACGCGGGTGTCGTTTTCGTCCACGCGCTCAACATTGTAAGGCGGGTAGGACGGGGCCTGGGCGTCGAGGCGGCTGGCTGAATCCAGCATGCCTGCCAGACGGTCAAAGCCGATGGTGCTGCGGTAAAGGGGTGAAAAATCGTAAGCACGCATGAGACAAAACCTCCAGATGAGCGTATTGCGTTTTCAAGCTGCGGTCTGCCTGTCGCTTTGCCAGGTGCCGCCCGGATTTGGCGCGGCCTGCGAAGGAGACATGCAGCGTGGACCCGACATCGGCGTCCACGCTTCATATTTGGGGAGCCGGTTTTGGCTCTTCAAGAGGTCTGAAATGGCTCTTTTGGGGGCTTTGGGTACTGTCTAACCCACAGAAAACCGAGCGCGCCTGCGAGAACTGCCGCTGCCGCCGCATGCGCCCACAGATCGCCCCAGGGTGCGATAATCGCTGCGCCACCCAACCCCAACAGAATGCGAACCGGGAGGTTCAGCGGCTGCGCGAAATAACCATGCAGGGCAGCAGCCAGCGCGGTAAACGCCGGAATGGCCATGAGGGCGGTCACCAGTGGCTCGATGCCGGTCCCGGTGATCAGCGGCTGATAGACAAAGAGCAGCGGCACCAGATAAAGCCCCTTGGCGATCTTCCACGCAGCGAAACCTGTCTCCATGGGTCGCGTGCCGGCAATCGAGGCGGCAGCAAAGGCGCACAGGGCAACTGGCGGCGTCACGTTTGAATCCTGGCTGAGCCAGAAGATCACCAGATGAGCAGCCAGAAGCATAGATGTCAGGAGAGCTGGTGCAATCAGGCCGTCCGCCAATCCGCTGCGGATGTCGGCAGGCAGGGCAGCGAGAAGCGTCTGTGCATCTGCTTCGCTCATGGCGTTGCCAATGCTCGATGCCAAGTCCGGCGCGACGAGCATGGCGTAGGCGGAGAGTTCCGGCGTGGCCGCGCCCAGCATAAGGGCTTTGACGAGTTCTGCTTCCACCATCAGGCCATAGATGGCAGGCGCCGAAAGCGTGGCGAGCACGATGTAGCTGGCGGTGACGGGCAAGCCCATGCCCAGCACCAGTGAAGCCAATGCTACCAGGATGATTGTCAGGAGCAGGCTGCCGCCGGCCCAGCTGGACAGCATAAGCGAGAAGGTGTTGCCAACACCGGTCATGCCCACGACGTTGACGATCAGGCCGACACAGATGAGCAGCATGGCAGTCGGTGCCATGGAGATTGCGCCGTCCGAGGCGGCGCCGATGATGTCACGCAGCTTCATCGGCTTTGGAGACAGCCACGAGGCGGCAATGGTGACGCCGATGGCGATTGCGGCCGAGTAGACCGGCGTAAATCCGGCAATGAGCAGCCCGGCCAGAGCAGCAATGGGCAACAGGAAGTGCCACCCCGCCTTGAACACAGGCCACAGCGGTTCAACTTCCGGGTCCGGTGTCAGACCGATGCGGGCGGCTTCGATGCGCACGAACACGCCGACGGTGAAGAAGTAGAGCAGGGCCGGCAGCACCGAGACGGCGATGATCTCCAGATAGGAAATCTGGGTGAAGGACGCCATGACGAACGCCCCGGCGCCCATGACCGGCGGCATCAGCTGTCCGCCGGTGGAGGCTGCAGCTTCCACGCCGCCGGCGAATTTTGGCGGGAAGCCGGCGCGCTTCATCAGCGGAATGGTGATAACGCCGGTTGAAACCGTGTTCGCGACGGCAGATCCGGTGATGGAACCCATGAGGCCGGACCCGAGAATGGCAACAATGCCCGGCCCGCCGGTCATGCGGCCTGCTGCGGCCCGGGCGAGGGCGAGAATGAAATCACCGGCGCCTGAGCGCACCAGAAACGCACCGAGCAGGATGAACATGAACACGAAGGTCCATGAGATGCGCGCGATGGGGCCGAACATGCCGTCCGTTCCGAAATAGCTTCGGAACAGCAATGTTTCCCAAGACAGACCAGCGAAGGAAAACGCACCGGCGACGAGCGGTCCCCAAATCACAACGTATGTGAGGGCCAGTGCTGTGAGGACCGGGACGGTCCAGCCGGTTGTCCGGCGGGCCAGCTCAAGCACGATCAGAATGGCGACACCCGCCGCGACCCAGTCGGACTGAACGAACTCGACACCGCGTTCATACAGCGCGTCTTCGGCAACATAGAGATAGACAGCGGCTGCAAGGGCCACCGTTGCAATCGCACCATCAATTGTGAAGCGCAGCCACTTCGTTTTGCTGGCCGGGAACAGGATGACACACAGCGTTGCAAACAGCCCGAAGTGGAAACCTGCGGCCTGCAGTTCGGGCAGGGTCGCAAAGGCGTTTGCCCACAGATGGGCCACGGAGACGGTCACGGCAAAAGCAATGCCCAGCCGCCCCAATGGCTGAGGTCGTGGCATGCCTCCCGGCGTCACGTTCGGAGAGCTGGTGGATGAGGCGTCTTGCGTGGACACGGCCGGGCTGGATCACACTTTGATTTGAGGGCTGGTTGGCGGTCTAGTCGGAAGACGGTTTGAGCCGGTCCGGCACCGTCAGACCCGCTTCCTCATAGTAGCGCAACGCACCGGGGTGTAGCGGCGCCGGCAGACCGACAATGGCGCTGTCGAGACTCATGTCCCTGGTGGCGGCATGGATGCCGTTGAGGAAGGGCAGGTTTTCATAGAGCGCCTTGGTGAGAGCGTAGACATCGTTGTCGCTAATGTCGGCGTTGACGGCCAGAAAGTTCGGCTGGGCGATTGTCTGCGCGGCTTCTGTCTGGCCGGGATAGGTTTCTGCGGGGATTTCGAATGCGCTCCAGAGACTTGTTCCTTCGCCCAGTGCTGCGTTGACGGCAGCGGTCTCATCTTCGTTGAAGCTCAGCACGATCAGGTCGCCATTGGCGGCAGCGAAGGCACGGGTGACTGCGCTTACCGGTACGCCAGCTGGGGTGTTCATGCCGGCAGCCTTGCCATCCTGCATGGCGTCAGCACTTGGTCCGTAGCCGAGGTTGATGACATCAAAGTCTGTTCCAGGCTCTATGCCCAGCGCGGCCAGAATGTGTTTGGCTGACCCTTCTGAGCCGGAATTGCGTTTGCCAATGGAGAAGGGTTCGCCCAGTTCCTTAAGGTCCATGATGGTGCCGGTTTTTGCCTCAGCGCTGCGCAGCACAAAGTGCTCGACATTGCGCCAGAGCATGGAGATCGACCGTACATTTGACTGCGGGCCGTCATTGGCCAACTGGCCGGTGCCGGTGGCAGCCCACGCACCGTAGAGCCCCTGAAGGATCGCGAATTGTGCTTCGTTGTCGCGGAGCAGCTTCACATTTTCTCCAGACCCGGCAGAGCTGATGGCGGAGAGTGAAAAGCCGTTGGTCGGCTCAAGCTTGATCTTGCTCAAGGTAGCGATGGCAACGCCGACCGGATAGTAGGTGCCGCCGGTCGTGGCCGTCGCCAGAATGTATTGGCGATTCTCTGCCTTGGCGGACGTCATACCTGCAAGGCTGCCGGCAATGAGCGCCAGAACGAGCGTGGCGGTGCGGATGAAGCGGGCGGGTGCGTACATGCGTCTGCTTCCGGTTTTCTGAAAGGTGGCTGCTTTGATTGCCGCGAATCCTAGCACGCCGGATGCTGCCGTCGCAGCGGTTTAGGCTGCGCCCTATTTCAGCCGTCTTCGTGGCTGAGAGTGAATTCGCATTAACCCTGTAAGTCGTTCATCTAGCTTAGCTTTTGGTCATCTAGCTGACCAAATGGTTAACGCTTCATGCAGTTTCGGTTCAGGCCCGAAATCTGACACTCGGGAGTGGGGACGTGTATCCGGCAGTGCGGCATCACCGATAAGCCGGATGCAGGGCGGGATCGAGCAAGTGCGCCGGACCCGTGCCCGTTGAAACTTCTCGAGGAGTGCACCCATGAAACGGATACTTACTTACGCAGCTGGTGGTCTGGTCGGGGCATTTGCTCTTGGCCTTGCCGCCGTTGTGCCTGCCAATGCTGCATCCCTGCCTTCAGGCAATGCGCTGGCATCAACGATTGATGCCAAGGGGGCTGTCACGCTGGTTCATGACAGCCGCAACCATCGTCACGGCCGCCACTACCACCATCATCCGCGCCGTGGTCATGCCTATTACGGCAACTGGCGTCAGTCCAACTGGCATCGCCGCCACTACAACAAACACCGCAACTACCACTACGGTCCGCGCTACCACCACCGCGGGTATGGCAACGTGCGACCGTTCAAGCACTTCATCCGCGCCCTGGCCGGTTACGGTTACTACAACTTCCATCGACCGAAATTTCATGGCCACGGCCGTAACTGGACCCCTCACTATTTTGTGAGCGCCTATGACGGATATGGTCGTGGCGTGAACCTTCGGGTGTGTGCCTATACCGGCAATGTGCTGGGCTGGCGCTATCACT
>JANQMQ010000527.1 GCA_028279995.1 Candidatus Phaeomarinibacter sp.
GGCAGCCTCCGGTGACGTTGCCAACAAGATCGGCACTTATCTGAAGGCGCTCGCGGCTCATGACAACGGTGTGCCGTTTTACGTGGCATTGCCGGGCACGACGATTGATTGGACGATGACCGACGGCATGACCATCCCCATTGAGGAGCGCGCTGCCGAGGAGGTGACGCGCATGGCCGGGCGCACGGCTTCCGGCGAAGTGATTGATGTTGATATCGCAGCCCCGGGCTCTGATGCCGCCAACCCTGCCTTTGATGTTACCCCCGCACGGCTTGTCACCGGACTCATTACCGAGCGGGGCGTGTCTGCCGCCAGCGCTGCGGGGCTGGCCGCTCTCTATCCGGAGCGTGCGGGCTGATGAGTGACAACGCACTACGGCAGGGTGTGATTGATGCTGCCTGCGCGATGCAGGAGAGTGGTCTGTCACCACAACGCTCCGGCAATGTCTCGGTTCGCTCTGGGGACGGCTTTCTGATCACGCCTACGGGCATGGCCTATGATGCTCTTGCGCCTGCTGATGTGGCCTATGTAGCCATGGATGGCTCGCAGCCTGCCGGGCAGCGCAGACCTTCAAGCGAGTGGCACATGCATCAGGCGATCTATGCAGCGCGGCCGGAGGCCGAGGCTGTCGTGCACGCGCATAGTCCGTTCGCGGTGGCGCTCGCCTGCCTGCGGGAGGACATGCCGCCGTTTCACTACATGATCGCGGTGGCAGGTGGCAGAGACATCCGCTGTGCGGACTATGCGACCTTTGGCACTGAAGACCTGGCGCACAACGCTGTGACGGCAATTGAAGGCCGCAAAGCCTGTCTACTGGCCAATCACGGGCAGCTGGCATTCGGCGACAGTCTGACGTCTGCGCTTGAGCTTGCTCATGAAGTGGAAGACCTGTGCGCGCAGTATTGGCGGGCACGGCAGATCGGGGACCCGGTTCTGCTCGATGATGCGGAGATGGACAGGGTGATTGCCAAGTTTGCGGGATATGGCCAGCAGCCGGAGGAAGAGGCATGAGCGATTTTGTGCTGGACCCGCGGCTGGCCGAGGAAAGCGTGCACGCCGTATCACTCCCTTTGAGTGATGTTCTGCTGCGCAACGATGCGCGAACACTATGGGTGGTGCTGGTCCCGCGTCGTGCGGGACTTGAGGAACTGCACGATCTGCCGGATGAAGACCGAGCCCAGTTGATGCGTGAGATCAGTGAGGTGTCCGAAGCTGTCGCGGCTATTGCGCAGCCAACCAAGGTCAATACCGGCGCGCTGGGCAACATTGTCCGTCAGCTGCATGTGCACGTCATGGCGCGGCAGGAGGATGACTTCGCCTGGCCGGGGCCTGTGTGGGGCGTCGGGGAGCGGGTGCCTATGGACAAGGGGCTGCTCAATGAGCGCCTCATGGCGCTGCGGGAGCGCCTTGCAGCCGTCTAGAGGTCAGCCATTTCGAACAGCTCAAGCGTCCGCTCGCGGGCCTGCTGTGTAGCGTCCTCGTCGTAGTTGGCGCGCCGGTCCGAGTTGAAGCCGTGGTCGGCGTCATAGACGTAAACGCGAATGTCCGGGTGCGCTGCTTCGATCTCGCGGACCCATTCCATGGGGATGCTTTCATCCCGCTCACCGAAATGCAGGATGGTTTCGCACTTGGGCTCTTCGTCCACGAAGTTGATGGTGTGGCGGCCGTAATAGCCCGCTGCGGATGTCAGACCCGTACAGCGGCAGGCAGCGACCCATGCCACTGATCCGCCATAGCAATAGCCGGTGATGTGGACACGCAGATTGTTGCGGGTATGCAGGAAGTTGATGGCGGCCTGAACATCGCCCTGGGTGTGGATGTAGTCGACGGCGTCGCGCAGCTTCAGCGATCTGGCGATGTCATCTTCGGAGTAGGTGGCCTGGAAGTCTTTTTCTTCGCGGTCATAAAGGCAGGGGGCGACAACCTCGTAGCCATCAGCGGCAAAGCCGTCGCACAGATCCTTGATGTGGTCCGTGACGCCGAAGATTTCCTGGATGAGGACAAGGCCGCCCTTTTTGTCGCCGGAGGGCGTGACGTGATAGGCGGAAAGTTCAGCGCCATCGCTGGCGCTCTTCAGCGTCATCATCTCACCTTTATGCGCCATCGTGGTCTGCTCCCTAGCTGTTCAAGCGCTAGCCCGGCAGATCGCTGCCCGGCTCCCGGCGGGGCATCAGGCCCTGCCCAATGAAATGGAACACCATTTTACCGTCCTGATTAAAGCCCTCATTTTTGTGGCGCACGATGCCCCATTCGGGCCGGGACTTGAGCGGGACCAGTTCCACGCATTCAGCGGTATAGGTGATGGTGTCGCCGGCGCGGACGGGATTGGGCCAGCGCATGTCGAAAAACCCGGGAGAAGGACCGCCTTGGGGGCTGTCATCTTCTGCGGAGCGCGGGGTGCTCTGACGCAGGCTAATCATCAGTTTCATCCATGTGGCGCTGGTGTGCCAGCCTGAGGCGATGAGGCCGCCATAGGGGCCGTCTTTTGCCGCTACCGGGTCCACGTGGAAGGGCTGCGGGTCATACTTCTTGGCAAAGCGGATGATTTCGTCTTCCGAGAAGGTGTAGGAGCCCAGCTCCTTGCGTGCGCCGATCTTGAAATCCTCAAACCACATGATCTATGCCCCCGCCTTGTCGCCGGTGCGGCACTCGAACATGGCCCAGCCTTCCATGGTCATCTTCAGGTCGCCATGCTGGTTGAACATTTCCCAGCCAAAGCGTGTGAGACCCATGCCGGGGCGGGACTTGGAGCGGCGGCTTTCCAGCGTCTTGCGTTTCATGGACAGCACGTCGCCCGCATAAACTGGTTTGCGCCAGCGGACTTCTTCTACGCCCGGCGCGCCCATGGAGGCGGACTTGTGCAGAAGCCATTGCCCGTCCGCTGGAACGCCAGGTTCTGCATGGCAGCGGCACCATCGACAGCAGCCTCTTTGTTGCGGCCCGCAATGCCGGCATTCCCAACTCGGTCATGATCGAGCTGATGCGCGCCTTCAGCTATGACGTGGACTTTCAGCGCGAGATTCAGCCGGGCGACAAATTCGACCTGGTTTACGAGGCCTTCTACGACAACGAAGGCAGAATGGCGAAGACCGGAAACATTCTGGTCGCGTCGCTGTCTCTGTCCGGCACGCCACTCAGTCTTTACAGCTTCACGCCATCCAGCGGATTTACGGACTTTTTCGATGAGAAGGGTCAGGCCGTCCGCAAAGCCCTGCTGCGGACTCCGGTGGACGGTGCGCGACTGTCGTCAGGTTTCGGAGTTCGCAAGCATCCGATCCTGGGTTACAACAAGATGCACAAAGGTCTGGATTTCGCGGCGCCCAGCGGCACGCCGATCTACGCTGCGGGTGACGGTGTCATCGAACGGATCGGCCGGAACGGCGGCTACGGCAAGTACATCCGTATTCGTCATCACTCCGGCTACAAGACCGCCTATGCGCACATGAAGGGCTACGGCAAAGGCGTAAAGAAGGGCAAGCGCGTCAAACAGGGCCAGATCATCGGCTACGTCGGCACCACTGGCCGTTCGACCGGTCCGCATCTGCACTATGAGGTCCTGGTCAACAACAAGCAGGTCAATCCTCGCAAGATCAAACTGCCGGCCGGTGAAAAGCTGAAGAAGCAGGACTTGAAAAACTTCCAGGCGCATCGCGCCGACATGGACCAGTTGCGTCAGGACATCATCGCGGGCAACGCTCAGATGGTTCAAGCCGCTCCCGCTAACTGCAACGCGCCGCAGTCGGTGGACGAGAGCGGTGCGGCAACAGCCAGTGCCGCAAGCCCTAACGGCTGCTAATCAAGTCTACCGGTCAACATGCGGTACAGCTCGGCTTGCCAACAATAAAAGCCTGGGCCGCCGGTTCTTGATCCCGGCGGTCGAGCCCTAAATATGAGCTGATTTCTGGGCAACCTGAACGTCAGATGAACGGCCCATTCACCAAAGGCTCAGCTCGAACTCCCTAACATCCCGATCACAGTCCTCAACGGGGATCGCGATGTTTTGGGAGCGAGAGCGATGAAGCGTATCACGACACCTGTCCTTTGCCTTCTGCTGGGAGTCATTCTGGCATTTACCGCCCTGCTCGATGCGTCAGGCGCACGTGCTGATTCCTGGACCGATTCCTGGGCCGACTCCTGGGCCGCTTCGCAGGATGACGACGATGACCGGCCAGGCTACCGCCAGAGTGCGTGGCATCCTCACGAGGCATATCGCGGCAAAGGACACTTCTCCAAACACAAGCACAGCCATAAACATGCCCATGGGCACAAACACGCTCACGGCCATAAACACGGGCACGGCCATAAACACGCTCACGGCCATAAACACAGGCACGGGCCACACCACGGCCATTGGTCAGATGATACGGCCTACGTCCAAGATAACTACGCGTACGACGACACTGACAGCCGTCCGCTGGATATCCGGCCGGAAACCGCGGCCGTCTGGCGCAATCCGCCAGAGCCCATCAGATCTGACCAGAGCGTCTCCATTCCATCTCAAGAATTCGGAGCAGGTCCCTGCCGGGAGTACACCGCCACGGCACGGATT
>JANQMQ010000556.1 GCA_028279995.1 Candidatus Phaeomarinibacter sp.
AGATGCTTGGCAAACGCAGCAGGCCCATCGACAAGACAGTCGTGAAGGGAACCTCGCGCGACCCTGTGCGCCGGAGCAACTCGACAAAATCGATCACAAAGGCCAAGGCCATGCAGATAATGAACGATGCGGCGATCGCCATGAGGGCCCGGCGACCAAAATACAGATACATGGTCCAAGGTAGCCTCATGGGCGTGTTGCCTCCGCTGGCTCGGGTGGGCTGAACCTCTCACGCATGGCACGCAAACTGGCCATGGGCTTCCAGCCACCAACCATGGCGCACGCTCCGGCAAATGCCGCCAGCGGAATGAAGTACTGCACGCTGATCAGGAGAGGATAGCGCGTTGCCCAGCCGACAGCAGCCAGATCCAGAAGGCGGACACCCAGCCCCAGTGCGACCGTCAGCACGATGCGCTTGCCGTAGCCGCGCCTGTTGAACTCATTGGGCAGAAGACCGGCCATGGCAAAGGCTGCAAACACCAGTGCATAGAGAGGTGAGGTGATGCGGGCGTGCCCTTCTGCGATCAGTTCGTTCTGATACTGGTTGTCGTAAGCCTGCGTCGTGTCCGGCCAGAGAAGTTCCGGCAAATAGCGTTCATAGGCCTTGAAGTACCGTTCCTCTGCCGGGTTCTCAAACTGGGTCAGGTCAAACGCATATTTGTCGAAGTAGAGAAAATCGGTCTTCTTCTGGGCATCACGTCGCTGGATGTTGCCGTTGAGCATGATGAGGCGCGGGCCATCGCGCGTGTCAATCAACTGGCCCCTGTCGGCGATGTAACTGACCGGCTTGTCCTTGTCCCGATTGTCGTGGACGAGAAGGCCTTCAATCTCACCACCGGGCAGGCGATTTTCCACAAACACGGTAAGGCCGGCAGCCGGCGTCGTGAACTCTCCCGCCTGCAGGAGCGACGATGCAAACTCGGTCCGCATTTCCAGAAGCACAGACCGCATGTCACGCATTGCCATGGGCAACAGCAACATATTCACAAGGTAGGCGAACAGCATCACGGAGATCGCGCAGCCGAAAATGGACCGTGCCACCTGCCAGCGGCTCATGCCCGCGGCATACATCACCACCAGTTCGCTGTCCGAGCGCAGCCGATAAAGGCAGTAGACAACGGCAAAGAAGAGGGCGATTGGCAGAACGATCACCAGAATCGACGGGATCACCAGAACGGAGAGGTAGAGAAACACTCCTATGTTCTGCCCTTGCTCAATGACGTCGTTGAGCAACTCGAGGGACTGGGTCAGCCAGACCACCCCGGTGAGGATGAGCATGAAGACAAGAAACGGTCCTGCGACGAGCCGCGCCACATACGCGTCAATCTTGAAAAAACGGGATGGGTTATCGCTTGCCATCTGGGCTTGTTCTGTCCGGTCCTGCAGGTCTGCCCGTAAGCATCAAGGCCTGCGGAGCATCTTGTGTCTCAGAATAGGCAACCAACCACTGTTTTTGGTTAACAGCAGCTCGGTTCTCTAGGTAGTCAATCCCCGCAGCACATTGGAAATACAGCACTTTGGAGGTTTGGCGAAGCCCTTAAAGCCGTGCTAATCCGCAAAATCCGCGACTTTTCGGCGCCTTTGCATCACGATTTCGATAAAGTTAACAATTCAGGGGCTTTCCACCCTGATTTGCCGCGTCACCTAAAAGCTGGCCTTCCTTGGAGGGCCAAGAAGGACAAATTGATGAACGTAACGATTTCCAGCAACACCCTGCCGAAAACAGGGGCCCTTGTTCTGATCGCCGTGGAAGGGGGCGGGCTTCTGCCAACTGCGCAGAGTGTCGATGATGCCATGAACGGTGGCCTTGGCCGAGCCATCAAGGCAGCAGCCTTCAAGGGTAAGGCTGGGCAGGTTCTGGATATCGCGGCGCCAGACGGACTGAGCGTGAATCGACTCTTCGTTTTTGGCCTGGGGCCGGTGAAATCGCTTAAGACATCAGGACTGGAGACAGCCGCCGGACGCATGGTGAGTCGCCTGAACAGCGCCCGACTAAAGGCCGCGTCCATTGCCGGGGACCCCATCGAAGGCAGTGAAGTAGCTGATGGTGATGTTGCGGCGCATCTTGCAATGGGTACCCAACTTGCGGCGTACAGCTTTGATGCCTACCGGACCAAACAGAAGCCGGATCAAAAGCCGACACTGGCCAAGGTCAATGTGATGACACGAGCGCAGGCCCGCGCCAGGAAGACATGGGCCGCTCTTTCGGCTATTGGCCAAGGCATATATCTCGCCCGTGATCTTGTGAACGAGCCGCCAAATGTTCTGTACCCGGAAAGCTTTGCCAAGCGTTGCAAGGCGCTGACCTCAAAGGGGCTCAAGGTCGAAGTCCTCGGCGAGAAGCAGATGGAAAAGCTCGGCATGGGGTCGTTGCTGGGCGTCGGGCAGGGTTCCGTACGTGAAAGCCAGCTTGTTGTCATGCGGTGGGACGGCGGGGCGGCCAAGTCCAAGCCCGTGGCCTTTATCGGCAAAGGTGTGACGTTCGACACCGGCGGCATCTCACTCAAGCCCGGTGCTGGCATGGAAGACATGAAGGGCGACATGGGCGGAGCGGCTGCTGTCACCGGCACCATGCTTGCGCTTGCAGCCCGCAAGGCCAAGGTCAACGCAGTGGGCGTGATCGGCCTCGTTGAAAACATGCCGGATGCGGGTGCCCAACGTCCCGGCGACATCGTTACATCCATGTCCGGTCAGACCATCGAAATTCAGAACACGGATGCGGAAGGCCGCCTCGTGCTGGCGGATGCGCTCTGGTACACGCAGGACCGGTTCAAGCCGCGCTTCATGATCGACCTTGCCACGCTTACTGGCGCCATTCTCGTGGCGCTGGGTGAGGAGCATGCGGGCCTGTTCTCAGACAACGACAAGCTGGCGGATCAGATCACTGAAGCCGGCAAGGCATCGGGCGAAACGGTTTGGCGTTTGCCAATGGGGCCTGGCTACGACAAGCTCATCAAGTCCAAATTCGCAGATATGCGCAATATTGGCGGCCGTTTCGCAGGGTCCATTACCGCAGCGCAGTTCCTCGGCCACTACACCAATGGCGTTCCCTGGGCGCATCTTGATATTGCCGGCACAGCCTGGCAGTCGGGCAAAAAGCCGACGTCTCCATCCTGGGGCACCGGCTGGGGTGTCCGGTTGCTGGACCGTCTCGTCGCGGACCACTTCGAGAAGTAATCGCGCTCATGTCTGAACTGCTGTTCTACCACCTTGAGCGATCCACTCTGGAGGCTGTGCTGCCACAACTTCTGGAGAAGACACTTGAGCGTGGTTGGACAGCAGTCGTTCGTGCCGGTTCACCTGAGCGGGTAAGTTCGATCGATGCCCATCTATGGACCTATCGCGATGACGCCTTCCTGCCTCATGGTGCACAGGGTGAGGGGCACGAAGACACACAACCGGTGTTGCTCACAACAGGAACTGAAAACCCGGCTGGCGCCAATGTTCTGTTCGCCGTTGACGGTGCGGGCATCGACGGTGTCGAAACCTATCAGCGCTGCGTCCTGATGTTTGACGGGAACGATTCAGAGGCGGTGGCGACCGCCCGTGTACACTGGAAGGCTGTTAAGGAGGCGGGTCATGACGCCACCTATTGGCAGCAGAGTGAAGCCGGGCGCTGGGAGAAAAAGGCTTAGGCCTCGTTCTTTTCCAGCTCTTTGACGGCGCTCTCATATTTGTGCGTCAGCGTCATCCACGCATCTTCAGCCTTTTCAAGCTGAGACCCAAGCTCTCCGCGCGCCCGTGAAATCAGGTCGGCCTTCTTGGGATCACGCTCAAACAGGCTGCCATCTGCCAGCACAGCATCCATCTTGGCGATCTTCTCTTCCAGCTCAATGATCTTGAGTTCCGCGTCGTCCGCTTTCTTTTTCAGCGGTGCGATACCCGCGCGCTGTTGGGCCGTTGCCTTTCGTACGTCCTTGCCGCGGGGCATATCCGGCGCACGTGCGGCCTTGTCATCTGCAAGAGAGGAAGATTTGGACCCTGGCCGTCCGCGCTGGCTGAGCAGAAGGCGCCTATAGTCATCCATGTCCCCGTCAAAGGACTGAACACGGCCGTCATGGACGAGCCACAGACGATCCGCACAGGAATCAATCAGGTGCTGGTCATGGCTGATGAGGATGACGGCACCAGAGTACTCATTGATAGCATTTACCAGCTGATCCCGACCTTCCATATCCAGATGGTTGGTCGGTTCGTCGAGCACCAGCATGTGCGGCTTGTCAAAGGTCGCGATCGCTAGCAACAGGCGTGCTTTCTCGCCGCCTGACAGATCGGCCACTTTCACGTCAGCGCGCTGGCCTGAGAAGCCAATGGCACCGACACGGGCCCTCACCTGAGCATCTGTCACCTCGCCGAATTTCTCCATGCGCTGACGCATGTTTTGATAGGGCGTTAGACCATCCGCAAGTTCATCCACCTGGTGTTGCGCGAAGTAGCCGATGCGCAGGCGTGGTGATCGGCGCAGCGTTCCGTTCGCCTGCTTGAGACGCGCGGTCACGAGCTTGGCAAAGGTGGACTTGCCGTTGCCGTTGGCGCCCAACAGGGCGATCCGGTCGTCCTGATCAATCCGCAGGGTCAACCGGTCGAGGACCGGCGGATTATCGCCATAGCCCACCGCAGCATTTTCCATTGTGATGATTGGCGGTGGCAACAGGTCCTCAGGTCCCTGAAGACTGATCCGTGCTGAGTGTTCATCTGCCAGCACTGTTGGTAGGTCCAGCTTCGACAGCGCCTTGAGCCGGCTTTGTGCCTGCCGCGCCTTGGATGCTTTTGCCCGGAACCGCTCCACAAATGCTGTCATGTGCTTGCGCTTGTCATCCAGCTTCTTGCGCAGCGCCAGGTCATGCGCCGCCTGCTCGGACTTCAGGCGCTGGAACCGTTCGAAATTGCCGGGGTAGTAAGAAAGGCGCCGATGCTCCAGATGCAGGATCCCGCTGGCGACCTGATCCAGCAGGTCGCGGTCATGGCTGACAATAAGCAGGGTGCGCGGGTACTTGCGCAGATAGTCCACCAGCCAGATGGTGCCTTCGAGATCAAGATAGTTCGTCGGCTCATCAAGCAGCAGCAGGTCCGGTGTCGTAAACAGCAGGGCGGCCAGAGCAACGCGCATGCGCCAGCCGCCTGAAAAGTCCCGGGTCGGGCGGGCCTGGTTCTCTTCATCAAATCCCAGCCCCGCGAGAATCGCAGCAGCTCGCGCCGGTGCGCTGTGGGCATCGATGTCCGCCAGCCGTGTGTGAACCTCGGCGATCCGGTGAGGGTCCGTTGCCGTTTCTGCCTCGGCCAGAAGTTCCAGGCGCTCTTTATCTGCCTCTAGAACGGTCTCAAGAAGGCTCTTGTCGGTGGCGGGTGCCTCCTGCTCGACACCGCCGATGCGCCAGTTCTTTGGCACGGATATGGAGCCCGCATCGGGTGGCAGGGCCCCATTGATGAGCCCGAAAAGTGTGGATTTGCCCGCACCGTTCCGCCCGACAACGCCCACATGCTTGCCTTCTGGAACACCCGCCGTGGCGTTTTCCAGCAAAACCCGCTCGCCGATGCGGTAGGTCAGGTCATTGATTTGCAGCATGGCGGTCAGACTTGCCCCCTAAGGGGCCCTTGCGGTGTGGCTTTTGGGTGCTTGCAGGAGTGCAACAGCGGCGGCTATAACCCGCGCGAATTTGCAGCACCAGATGCAGCAGACCCCGAGATCATATTTCCCAGAAAGACGGTACTTCTAAGCGTCCTTCGGCAGATGTCCACAGCCCCTTTTGCATTGAAGCAATGCGGCAGCGCGGATTTTCGCCCATGACGGCCAGAACGTTACCGGATCGGCCAACCTGAAAGGCACCTATCCATGGCTCTTGAACGCACTTTCTCAATCATCAAGCCCGATGCAACCAAGCGGAACATCACGGGCAAGGTCATTGACCGTCTTGAATCTGCCGGCCTGCGCGTCGTCGCCTCCAAGCGCATCCACATGACCAAGGAGCAGGCAGAAGGCTTCTACGCGGTCCACAAGGAACGCCCCTTCTTCAACGATCTGGTGACCTTCATGGCCTCCGGCCCTGTCGTTGTTCAGGTGCTGGAAGGTGAAAACGCCATTGCCAAGAACCGTGAAGTGATGGGCGCCACCAACCCGGCTGATGCGGCACCCGGCACCATCCGTGCCGATTTTGCTGAAAGCATTGACGCCAACTCCGTGCATGGTTCCGATGCACCGGAAACAGCAGCCGAAGAAATCAAATACTTCTTCTCGGACGATGAAATCGTCGGCTGATTGCCGACAAGCTGAAGCCTCAGGGCGCAGGCGAAAAGAGGGGCGGGCACTCAGTGTCCGCCCTTTTTGCATCCGTGCTGCGCACCACCTTGCCGTCGACAAGTCTGATCTGGCCCGAGGCAATCATCCTCACTGCAGCCGGATAGAGCACATGCTCGGCTTCAAGAATACGTGCCGATAGGGTGTCTGCCGTATCATCCGCCAGGACTGGTACGGCGGCTTGGCTGATGATCGGACCGCTGTCCAGGGCAGGGATGATGTAGTGGACTGTACAGCCGGAGATGGTAGCCCCTGCATCAATGGCCTGCTGCTGCACGCGGATGCCCTTGGAAGACGGCAGCAGTGACGGATGG
>JANQMQ010000566.1 GCA_028279995.1 Candidatus Phaeomarinibacter sp.
ATTCGGGACACCTGTGGCCCGCCGGCTGGGGACTATGCGGTTCCTCTTCTTCTATCTGGCGTGCGGCGCAATTGCCGGCATTGTCTATGCGGCTGCTCAGGTCGGCTCCCTTGCCGCACTCGTTGGCGCGTCAGGGGCCATTTCCGGGGTGGTAGCCGGAGCGGCGCTGTTTGTATTCGAGAAGCAAGGACCTCTGGCCCGGTTTGGCTTTGACCACGGAGCGGAGGAATTAGGGGCCGTGCCACGCCGTCCGGCGCACAAGGCGTTGGGGGGCGGGCCGGCGCTGATGTTCACAGCGGTCTGGCTCGGCCTCACACTCCTGACCGGTCTGTTGGGAATGGCGAATGTCGGCGAAACTGCCACCATTGCCTGGGAGGCCCATCTGGGGGGCTTCATTGCCGGAATTCTGCTGTTTCCGCGCTTTGATCCCGGCGCGGAGACTGATGAATAACAGGCAACTTACGGAAAATAGGGATTAACCTATTGAAAGCGTTGCCTGACTTCCCAAATCCAAAACACGCCCCGCGCAATAAGGTTGTCCCCCACACAGGCAATCCGGTGCCTGCGGAGCACCCATATTTCAGGAGTGATTGTTCAAAATGAGCGACGCCACAGCTTCTTCTGCCGGTGAAACCCCCAATGACGACGCCAAACGCATTGGATCCGAATCCAATGGGGATGAAGCGCTCTGGGTCCGGCTGCTGTTCATGCTTGGCTTCTGGTTCCTTGGAAACCTGGCCTTCTCGATCTCGATTTTCCTCGGCGCCCTGCAGTTCGTGGTCATTCTTGTCCGCGGTGAAGGCAATGAGGAGTTGAAGACCTTCAGCCGGAACCTGATCCAGTTCGTCTGGCAGTGCCTGGCCTATGTCACCTTCAACCAGGATGAGAAGCCGTTCCCGATGAACCGCTTCCCGGACACCAAAAAAGACGACTAGTCGCCTGCTGCTTCTAAAGCAGAGGCTCCAGATACACCGGATCGCCGCCGTCGAGGATCAATCCCTTGATGGCGGCGGTTCCGTTTTCAGAGACGGCCGCAATCACGGTCACGCTGCCCTCGTCGCGCATGTCCTCAAGGTCACGGCCCGTCCCCTCCGGCACAAAGTAACTCTCGATGCCATAGGAAATGCGAGCGTTGCGGCAGCCAACGCAGCGCTCATCTACGGGCGCTTCTCCCGGCAGTGCGGTGGGAGTCAGGGGTGCCGTGTCCATCCAGTCGATCCGCCCCCTGATCGTAGCAGTTCCGGCCACTGTCTCCGGTCGCTGATGATGAATGGTCATCGCCTGCCAGAGACCGGATGTGTCATCCTCCACAAGCGTCACATAGACAGTGTCGCCACCCTTGAACTGATCCGGGTCATCAGCAAGCCGGTCCACCGGAAGCCGCGAGATGTCATAGGTGAGGATCACATAGTCGCCGCGGAAGATGTCGCGCGGATCCACGGGGGCGGTTGCCAGGCGCACTTCCGTGCCGGAGGAGAGCAGGGTGATCCGCTCCACGACAATCTGACCCAGCAGCAGCGTCATGATGGCGGCTGCGAGGATCAGGCCCCAGAGCCGGTAGGGGGCGCGCGCGATGTTTTCTATCCAGCTGATCATGGCTCAGGCCACCTTTTCCGCTTTGGCTTGCCGCGCCAGCAGCCGTTGTCTGATCCGTCCAAGGCCGACACTGAGGCCGATCAGCAGCACTCCGCCGACGGCAAAGAAGGCTGCGGTATCCAGCAGGGTCCCGACGGTTTCGAAATACACGTAAAGCGCCATGAGCCCGAAGGCAGCAAAGCCCAGATTGATGCTGAACCGATCATGGGTTCGGGTGCCGTAGCTGACGCACCAGACTGACGCGCCGAAATAAGCGATGACGAAGAGCCAGTCGGCGAGGTCGCCCAGTGCGAGGCTGGCATAAGGAAAGAGGACAAAAGTCACCGTGGCTGCCGTGAGAACTGCCATGTCTGGTATGGCGAACCGGGACTGCATGTAGGCCATGCCGCCGGTTGCCAGGACCATCGCCCCCAGAATGATTGCCACCCAGATGTAGTAGGTCTCATCCGGCAGCTGGCCTTCCGCCACCAGCGGCAGCCAGAAGGCCGTGCCCATCGCCGCCAGCAGGCCCCAGTGAATCATCGCATCCTCGAACGGTGCAATGAGGCGCATGGCGATATGGCCCTTGGCAAAGATGATCAGCGCGACCATCGCAGCGAGCGCAAAGACAGTGTCGGCGGACCAGTCAAGATACTCCAGCAACCACAAAGCCGTGGTGCTGAACCACACACCCCACGCAATGATGATGAGGTGCGCGGCGGGCCGCCAACCCATGGCGGCGGCCAAAAGGCCTGCAAGGGAGATGGGGATGATGAACTGCCAGTGCAGGAGCGCCGGGTCCTCCATGATCACGGCGATGCTCCACATTGGCGTCAGGATGATGGCCAGCACGAGGGCGGCGCGGGACGGCACCAGCCAGGCGGTGACAAGGGCACCCGTCATCCACAGCATCAGTCCGTCAGAGTACTCACCGCCGATGTGATACATCTGGCCGATCAGCATGATGGACACGCCGAACAGGATGACGGCCAGAAGAATGGCCGCCTCTGTATAAAGGCCGTGCTCCTTATCGTCCGTTCGGATGCGCCAGGCGGCGATGCCGACAGAGCCCCACATCCCAAATGCCAGGACCAGAAGTTTTGTGAGCTTGGACATCTCCGTCCAGTTGGCGGCAACAAAGCTCATGGCCGCAAACCCCAGCAGCACAACACCGAGGACAGCCAGAACCGTTGCCAGCGATGTGCCACCGCCGGTGCCTTGAGCATCTTTGATGATCGATGGGACTTTGGCCGGGTCCACCAGGCCCTGCTGGGACCAGCGGTCGAGATCGCTCTTGAGGCGCTTGAGATATTGCTGCCGCAGAATCATGTGCCCGGCGTCCTTTTTGTTATCGGTAGTAGGGCGGAGTATGGGGCCAATGTGCCGGAATTGGGGCCATTGCAGTCGGTTAAAACCGGCCCAAATGCTGATAAAAGCGTCAATACCGCTGACCTAACTTGTTGACCTTGTTCATCTTCTTGGCTTGTCGCGTCGGAATGTCGCGCTCATACTCATGTTTCGTATGCGCGGAGTGAGCCTGAGAGGGGCTCATACGTATTTCCGCCGGTTGCAGCCAAAAGCTGGCCGGAACTTAAGGAAAACCGGTGCTCCGCGTGGGTTTCATCATCGCTGAATAGGGAGAGCGTGTGATGACTGTAACTAGCATCCTGAAAGACAAGGGTCGGGATGTTGCGACGATTACGCCGGAGGCCACGTTGCAGGACGCGGTCAATATGCTGGCGGAGAAGCGTATCGGCGCCGTCGTCGTAACGGACTTTGCAGAGCGCGTGGCGGGCATCCTGTCCGAACGTGACATTGTGAGGGCTACTTCACGCAGTGGCTGTGACGCTCTGAAAGAACCGGTCTCGGCCTACATGACCCGCGAAGTGGTGACGTGCAGCCTGCACGACTCGACTGAGCGTCTCATGGAAATGATGACGTCAGGTCGTATGCGGCACCTGCCCGTCACGGAAGACGGCAAGCTGGCCGGCATCATTTCAATTGGTGACGTTGTGAAGCGTCGCATTGCGGACGCCGAGCTCGAAGCCGAGTCTTTGAAGGCGTATATCGCCAGCGGCTAAGAGTTTTGAGTCGCTGTTAGGACGATTTGTGGGGCGTGTTGGACGCAATGCTGGCGCCTGACCTGGCGTACTGGGCTTTGCGTTCCTCGCTCCACTGGTCGATCTCGTCCTTGGGCACCCCGTAGGAAATGCCGCGCTCTACACCGGGTCGCGCACGCACCCGGTCAACCCAGCCCATGAGGTGGGGCGACTGGGTGATATCAATCTTGCTCCATTTCCAGCCGCGCACCCACGGCCAGATGGAAATGTCCGCGACAGTGAAGTCGTCTCCGCAGATGAAATCGTGGGTCTCGAGCCGCGTTTCCAGAATTGCGACAAGCCGTATCGCTTCGTTGTTGAAGCGGGTCAGCGGGTGCTCCTTCTTGATCGGCTCCACGTCTTCCATGTAGCGGGTGTAGCTCAGCTTGTTGCCAAAAGCCGGGCCCAGATTGGCGGCCTGCCAATAGAGCCAGGGCACCACACCCCATTTGCGCTCATCCAGCGGCAGGAGAGATGTCGGGAACTGCTCCGCCAGGTATTCAAGGATCGCGCAGCTTTCCATCACGGCGCGTCCATCATGAACGATCGCGGGGATTTTCTGATTGGGATTGATGGCAGTGAAAGCGCCTGAGAACTGCTCACCCTTGCGCAGGTCGACGGTATGGACCGTGACGTCCGGCAAGGCCGCACCGGCCTCCTTCAGTTCCTCCACCATGATCGAGGCTTTCCAGCCATTTGGTGTGGCCGCCGTGTAGAGGTCGATTGCCATGTCCTGATCCTACTCTGACACCGGTTCTCCGGGCATGTCGGGCTTACCGCTGAGGAACTCCATGGCCTCGCGAATAACGGGCATGGCCTGGCGGGCGGCTTCCTCGCCCAGCTTGATGCATTCGTCGGCCTTGTGGAAATCACTCAGGGAAATGTGGCCGATGCGCGGCGCGACCATTACGTCCGGTGGGTCACCGGCCAGACGCATGCGGGCCAGACGATCCTGAATGATATTGAGTGCGCCCATCATCACGGTGGTGATGCCCGGCGTCTTCTGGTCCCAGCCGAACAGCTGTCTTACCAGTGCGCGGTCAGGTCGAGTCGCGCGGGAGACCATGGCGCGCGCCAGCGATGGCGCGTTGCCGTTCGGTTGCTCTTCATAACCAAAGTCCAGCTTGTTGATCTGCTCGCCCTCGGTGACCATGCCCAGACCATAGGTATCCGAAGACAGGGACACCGCAATCACCAGCCGCGCCCCGAAGGCACGACAGACCGACGCGGGTACGGGGTTCACCAGTGCGCCGTCCACCAGCCAGCGGTCTTCGATCTTCACGGGCGTAAAGACGGCGGGCAGGGCATAGGAGGCCCGCAGGGCCGGTACGAGTTTGCCTTCGCGCAGCCAGATCTCATGGCCGGTGGCGAGTTCCGTCGCAACGGCGATGAAGCGCGTGCCCAGATGCTGAAGCTCTATGTCGCCAATGTCATTCTCGAGCAGTTTGGCCAGCTTCATGCCTGATAGAAGACCGGAGCCGCCAAAGGTCATGTCGAGCAGGCCCAGCACCCGGCGCGGGGTCAGGCTGCGCGCCCAATGCTCCAGCTCATCGAGCTTGCCAGCGGAATAGCACCCGCCGACGACGGCGCCGATGGAGGTGCCGGCAATGATGTCCGGTTTGATGCCTTCTTCCATCAGCACGCGCATAATGCCGATATGGGCCCAGCCGCGGGCCACGCCGCCGCCAAGTGCCAAGCCAATTCGGGGTCGCGTCATCGCATCAAAATCCTTATGGTCCGCAGCCCTTCAGCCAGGACGACTCTCGTTCTGTGACGGTGGGGGCAGGATGCCAGCATTCGCCACATGTGCAAGTCACGGTTTGACGCACTGATTTTGAGGAGATGTGAGCCATGGAACTGGAAACAGACCGCATGACTTTCCGGCCTTTCCGGCCTGATGACTGGCAGGACCTTCGGCTCATCCAGGCGGATGCGCGAGCGACGGACACACTGTCCGCCGACGGCAAGCCCTTTGCGGAAGACAAGAGCCGCATGGCCGCACGCAACTGGGCAGCGCATTGGGATATCAACGGGTTTGGCCTCTGGCATGTCACCGACAAGGAAACAGGGCGCTTTTGTGCCTATGCAGGCCTGCGGCTGGTGTTGTTCTACGGCAAGCCGATTGTTGAAATGGCCTACGCGGTTGTGCCTGAATTCTGGAAGCAGGGGCGGGGGCACGAGTTTGCCCGGCCTTGTGTGGATGATGTGTTTTCGCGGATGGACCTGGAAGAAGCATGGTGCTTCACCCTCGTGCGCAACATCGCCTCACAGAAGGTCATGCAGGGGGCCGGGTTCGTGTTCACCCATCATGGTGACCATGTCGGCCTGCCCCACTTCTTCTGCAAGATGACCAGAGAGCAGTGGGGCAGTGGGGCAACTCCAGACCCTAGTCGACAAAAGACCAGGTAACTGCCCCGTCAAATTTCCGGATCGGTATGGAGGTAATACTGACTGGATCAGCCATACGCATGTTGAGCGCGAGCCGGTCCCGATTTTCTGCCGTCAGCCCCTGCCAATGGGTCGTGCAGCCACAGACCTTGCAACTGTGGAAGGCCAACTGCCTGTCGCCATGGCTGTAAGCGTGCATGCCGTGAGGGCCGGTCGCGATGTCAGCTTCACTGTCATGACAATGGGCCCACAGACCGCCGATCCTATTGCAGAAAGAGCAGTTACAGTCGACGAGGGCCTTCGGACGCACCTTCAACGAGAAAGTGACCTTTCCGCAGTGGCAGGTTCCCTGAATGCTGCTCACAGTATTTTACTACGTTAGAGCTTCGTCGGGTTCGGGGCGTCGCCATAGACCTCGACGGGATCAAACGTCTTCTCGTTTTCCTTGTAGGTCAGGACCACAGACTTGAAGTCACCTTCGGTCTCGCGCTTGCCCATGGGCACTTCGCGGTAGAAGCACGACATGTAGCCCACGTGGCAGGACGCGCCGGAGCCCGCCACATCCACTTTCATCCAGACAGAGTCCTGATCGTCATCGATGCGCAGCTCGACGATCTTCTGGACAAGCCCCGAGGTCGCGCCCTTGTGCCAGACGGCCTGGCGCGAGCGGGAGAAGTAGTGGGCCTCGCCGGTTTCAATGGCCTTGGCGAAGGCTTCGTCGTTCATGTAGCCGACCATCAGCACGTCGCCTGTATGCACATCCGTCGTTACAACGGGCATCAGGCCATTGGCGTCGAACTTCGGCGCCAGGTCGTGGCCTTCTTCCACCTGCTCAACAGTCACGCGGGGGGCAAACTCGGGTTTTGTGCTCATGGCATCTACTCGCAAATAACAACGGGCCTGCATACATAATATGCAGGGCCGCAGAAATCATGTGTGGGGCAGCGTTTTAGTAGCTACGGTCGCCGCGCACAAGACGGAAGAAGCGCTCTTCCATGCGCGGATCGTCCTTGAACACGCCCGTAAATTGGGTCGTGATTGTTGCCACATCAGGCTTTTTGATGCCGCGGGTCGTCATGCACTGGTGCTTGGCCTCGATCATCACGGCCACACCGGCAGGCTTCAGGGCATCCACAATCGTGTCAGCGATCTGCGCCGTCATGGTTTCCTGTGTCTGCAGACGCTTGGCAAAAATCTCGATGACGCGGGCAAGCTTGGAGATGCCAACCACGGAATTGATCGGCATATAGGCGATGTGCGCCTTGCCGAGGATCGGGACCATGTGGTGCTCACAGTGGCTTTCCAGCGAAATATCGCGAAGCATCACGATGTCGTTGTAGCCTTCAACCTCTTCAAAGGTGCGGCCGAGCACTTCTGAGGGGTCTTCCTCATAGCCTTCAAAAAACTCTTCGTAGGCGCGCACGACGCGTGAAGGTGTGTCGATCAGGCCTTCGCGGTCCGGGTTGTCGCCCGCCCATGAAATAAGGGTGCGAACTGCAGCTTCCGCTTCTGCGCGGCTGGGCCGCGTGTCGGCGGTCTCAGTCATATCGGTGGCATCCATCTTCTCAACCATGGCGTCCATCGTGTTCAGTCCTTCCTGGCGCACGCGCGGCCCCCCGTCCCGGTATCGTCGTTAGGCTTCCGGGCATGAGGCGCGGCGAGGCGCTTCATTGGTGAAAACGGAGCGCGAAGCGAGACTTACTCCCTGTCGGCACGCGCGCCGCTGATTGGATATATGGCACGGGAGACCCCGTCCCACATTGCTTAAACTGTGCATACAGTATTGCACATTTGCGATATCAGCCGCGACCATGTCTTGCCTGAAACCGTTAACGTCTACGTGTGTTCTCGCAGGTTGGATGACAAGAGGGCTTGGAATTCCGCCCTTTTGGGCACAAATTCACATCCATGAGCCAAACCGTCACCGAAAATGGCCTCAACGAGGTCTACAACCGCCGCATTCTGGAACTGGCCGGGGATATTCGCCGGATCGGTGTTCTTGACGATGCGGACGCCTCGGCAAGCGCGATCAGCAAGATGTGCGGCTCGAAAGTCACCGTGCATGTGAAGATGGCGGACGGCAAGGTCAGTGGCTTCTCCCATCAGGTCCACGCCTGCGCCCTTGGCCAGGCATCGTCGTCGGTCATGGCGCGGCAGGTCATCGGCGCGACGCGTGACGAGATAGAGAGCGTCCGGGACGCCATGCGCGCCATGCTCAAGGACGGGGGGGAGCCTCCCACCGGCAAATGGTCGGACCTCGAG
>JANQMQ010000581.1 GCA_028279995.1 Candidatus Phaeomarinibacter sp.
TGCTCGCGGGCCGTGACCATGAGTTCCTGCATGGTGCGGCGAATCTGGTGCTCGGACTTGTCGACGTTCCGGGCTGAAAGGTCGCCGGATACCTTGCGGTAGACGTCTTCTTCACCGGCTTCCTCGAAGTCCGCCTTCACCACTTCCTTGGCATAGGCTTCTGCGTCGTCACCTGAGAGCCCCATGGCTTCCGCGGCCCAAAGGCCGAGCAGCTTGTTGCGGCGGGCAACAGCCTTGAATTCGAGCTCCTGATCGTGGGCGAACTTGTTCTCAAAGTCCTTGCCGCGCTTGTCTAGTGAACTCATCTCAAAAGCCTCTTTTTCGAACCGCTACCAAATGGGAGCCATGCACGGGTGTACATATGGCCTAAACTGACAGAAAACTGCCAAAATCATAGGGGTTAGCCTGGGTGGTGTCACCCCGATATCGGCTAGGCATAGCCCCCAAATTCCGCTAAAGCAACACGTGTGCACCGGCACCCTTGAGGTCAAGTGGTCGCACCGCACAATCCGCCAGTTTTGGCGCCAATCCGGGATGGATTTCCAATAGATGACCCGCCGCAGAAAAATCTACGAAGGCAAGGCCAAGATCCTTTACGAAGGCCCTGAGCCCGGCACGCTTGTTCAGCATTTCAAGGACGACGCGACCGCCTTCAACAACAAGAAACATGACCTGATCGAAGGCAAGGGCGTTCTCAACAACCGCATTTCCGAGTTCGTGTTTACGCGGCTCGGCGAGATCGGCATTCCGCACCACTTCGTCAAACGCGTGAACATGCGCGAACAGCTGGTGAAGGAAGTCGAGATCATTCCCGTGGAAGTGATGGTCCGCAATGTGGCCGCCGGGTCCCTTGCCAAGCGGCTGGGCATTGAGGAAGGCACCCCCCTTCCCCGCTCGATCATCGAGTTCGCCTACAAGTCGGACGAACTGGACGACCCGCTGGTGACCGAGGAACACATCACCGCATTTGCCTGGGCCACGCCCCAGGAGATCGACGACATGATGGCCATGTCCCTGCGCATCAACGATTTCCTGTCCGGCCTGTTCCTGGGCATCGGCATCAAGCTCATCGATTTCAAGATCGAATTCGGCCGCCTGTTTGAAGGCGAGATGATGCGCGTGGTGCTGGCGGACGAAATCAGCCCCGACTCCTGCCGCCTGTGGGATACGGCCACGAATGAAAAGCTCGACAAGGACCGGTTCCGCCGCGACCTGGGCGGGCTGATGGATGCCTATCAGGAGGTGGCCCGCCGACTGGGCATCCTGATGGAAAACGAAGACCAGACACCCCGCACGGGCCCTGTACTGGTCAAGTAACTGCCATGCGCCCCATGCAGGGCGCACCGGTGCACCAGCTGATATTTTCAGCATACGCACCACTTCGATTCGAACCCTCGCACCCATGTTTTCGACATGCAGCGAGCACAAGGAGCCCCGCCAGAACAGGCCGGGGGACATGTCCATGAAGGCACGCGTTCACGTCACGCTCAAGAACGGCGTTCTCGACCCCCAGGGCAAGGCCATCGAAAAGACGCTCGGCAATCTCGGCTTCCAGGGTGTCGGTGATGTCCGCCAGGGCAAGGTCATCGAGCTGGAACTGGAAGAGACCGATGCCGCGAAGGCAGAAGCCGCCGTCAAGGATATGTGCGAACAGCTCCTCGCCAACACGGTGATCGAGAACTACACGATTGAACTAGCCCCGACCGAGAGTGCCGCGTAATGAAGGCAGCCGTTGTGATCTTCCCCGGTTCCAATTGCGACCGGGATACGCTGGTGGCGCTGGAACGCATCACCGGACGCAAACCCACACAGGTGTGGCATACGGAAACCGAGTTGCCCGACTGTGACCTTGTGGTTCTCCCCGGTGGCTTCACCTATGGCGACTATCTGCGCGCCGGCGCCATGGCGGCGCGCTCGCCGGTGATGGCCGCCGTGAAGAAACGCGCTGAAGACGGCGCACACGTGCTGGGCATCTGCAATGGCTTTCAGATGCTTACGGAGACAGGCCTGTTGCCCGGCGCGCTGATGCGCAATGCGGGCCTCAAGTTCCTGTGCAAGGACGTGCATCTGAGCGTCGAGCGCAATGACACGGCATTCACCCGCAAATACGCGACAACCAAGCCGATCCGCATTCCCATCGCACACCATGACGGCAACTACTTCGCCGATAACGAGACACTGGCGCGACTGGAAGGCGAAGGCCGTGTGGCCTTCCGCTATGTCACCAAGGATGGCGCGCCCAACGACGACGCCAACCCCAATGGCTCCCGCAGCAACATCGCCGGTATCTATTCAGATGACCTGCGCGTGCTCGGCATGATGCCCCACCCCGAGCGCCTGATTGAACCGGCACTCGGCGGCAGCGACGGCCGCCCGATGTTTGAAGGTCTTCTGGAGGCCCTTTCGTAATGAGTGAAGCAGTATCAAACGAAAGCGAACTCCCCCAGGCGGACCCGGGCGTCAACGAACCGGAAATCACACCGGAGATTGTCAAGGAACACGGTCTGTCCCCGGACGAGTATGACCGCGTGCTGCGCGCCCTGAACCGCACACCGACCATGACCGAGCTGGGCGTCTATTCCGTCATGTGGTCAGAGCACTGCTCCTACAAGTCATCCCGCGTGTGGCTGAAGCAATTGCCGACCACCGGCGAGCAGGTGATCTGCGGGCCGGGTGAAAATGCAGGCATCGTCGATATCGGCAATGGGCTGGCGGCTGTCTTCAAGATGGAGAGCCACAACCACCCGTCCTTCATCGAGCCCTATCAGGGCGCGGCGACCGGCGTCGGCGGCATCATGCGTGACGTCTTCACCATGGGCGCACGGCCCATCGCCAATCTCAACGCGCTTCGCTTCGGTGCTCCGGAACATGAAAAGACCCGCCACCTTGTGGAAGGCGTGGTCTCCGGTATTGGCGGCTACGGCAACTGCTTCGGCGTGCCGACGGTGGGCGGCGAAGTTGAATTCGACGCGGCCTACAACGGCAACATACTGGTCAACGCCATGTGCGTCGGCCTCGCCCCGGCGGATAACATTTTCTATGCCGCCGCATCGGGCGTTGGTAACCCGGTCGTCTATGTGGGCTCCAAGACCGGCCGCGACGGCATTCACGGCGCCACCATGGCATCTGCCGAGTTTGACGATGACAGCCAGGAAAAGCGCCCGACCGTTCAGGTGGGCGATCCGTTCACGGAAAAGCTGCTGCTGGAAGCCTGCCTGGAACTGATGGCGGAAGACGCCATTGTCGCCATTCAGGATATGGGCGCGGCGGGCCTCACGTCCTCGTCCGTTGAAATGGCGGGCAAGGGCAATGTGGGCATCGAGCTTCATCTCGATGACGTGCCCTGCCGCGAAGAAGCGATGACCGCCTACGAGATGCTTCTGTCGGAAAGCCAGGAGCGCATGCTCATGGTCCTGAAGCCGGGCCGCGAGGACAAGGCGCGCGCCATCTTTGAAAAGTGGCAGCTCGACTTTGCGGTCATCGGCACGATCACGGATACGGGCCGTATGGTCGTCCGCCACAAGGGCGTGATGGTGGCGGACCTGCCGCTCGACAGCCTCAATGACGACGCGCCCATGTATGAGCGGCCTTACGAGTTCACCACGCCGCCCAAGCCGT
>JANQMQ010000062.1 GCA_028279995.1 Candidatus Phaeomarinibacter sp.
GTCGTGCAGATTCTGGCGCGCTACGGCATCTCACAGAGCCAACTCTACACCCATGCCCGCCGCAACGGCTGGCCGCGGCGCCGCAAGCGGCTGCCGGTCCGTGGGCTTCTTCTGGAGAGTGTTCCCAACCCGGATGACATCTCCGTCTCGATGCTGTCGCGCCTGAGCACAAGCCTCGCCGTTCACATAAACGAGCTTGAGGCATCTGTGCAGAAAGACGACCGCACCGCCGAAGACCGGGAGCAGGAAACAAAGCTCCTGACCGCCCTGACCCAGATACTCGACAAGCTGTCGACCCTTGCTGCGCGGCTGGATCCACCCAAGGATGAGGAGATCGCCAGCATCGCTGAAACCAGAGCCAATCATGACCGCATCGTCGCGGCGATCGCTGATCGCGTCGCTCGCCTCGGCAACGACCGAACAGCAGACGCGCTTCTTTCAGGGACTGACCCCGCACGAAGCTGAAGCGCTCTTCTATGCGTGGGACATCTGGGCACGGGATGACCAGCTCCCTCCGAACCCGGACGATAACTGGACAACATGGCTGCTTCTGGGTGGGCGCGGTGCTGGAAAAACCCGGGCCGGGGCTGAATGGATACGCGCCCAGTGTGGCGATCCCATCCGGATCGCGCTTATTGGAGAGACGTTGGCGGATGTGCGTGACGTGATGGTCGAGGGTCCGTCCGGCCTCATCGCAATTGCATCGCCCAATGAGCGTCCCAGATGGATTGCCTCCAAGCGCCGCGTCGAATGGCCGTCCGGCGCGCAGGCCTTGGCCTTTTCGTCCGAGGACCCCGATGCATTGCGCGGCCATCAGGCCCACATCGCATGGGCGGATGAATTTGCCAAATGGCGCCACATGGAAGAGACATGGGACATGCTGCAGTTCGGCCTGCGCCTCGGCGAGATGCCGCGCCAGGTTGTCACCACCACACCGCGTCCGGTGTCGGCGCTCAAGCGGTTGCTCGCGCTGCAGAATTATCGATTGAGCTGCCAAGTCTGCATGACCTGATAATCATGACTCAGTTGATGATGCTCTTCGCATCAGGTGGGCCATCTCTGGCGCGCGAAGGATTGGCCTTCATGGTCAAAAACAGAGTGGTTCTGGCGAAGGCCCACTTTGCGACATTCAGGCGCCCTCATCCGGTCTACGGGAATGGCGACTGGTCGAGTGCCTGCATCGAAATTGGCAAAGCGCCGTTTCGTCTGGACTCTAGGATATCCCGGCATCAGGCACTTGCCATGTCTGCCGCGTGTCAGGCGGTGGCAGGCGAAGTACTAGACCCCACACGAGGGGCAACGCGCTGCCATCGCCATGATACAGAGCCCGATTGGGCCGCTGCGCATGTTGCCACAGCGATTTTGGGTGATGTTGTGTTCTATCGGGCGCAAGATCACTAGTGCGACACCGGCTCCAAGAAGCATTCAATGGTATTCACCTTTAATTCGTAGCTAGGGATTTGGCATTTCTTAAGACGCGCTGACGCATACTCCCGTTTGGTGAGGAGCCGGGCACATGCTGCCTATCCTCAGAGTCCAGTTGCCGGGAATGTGACTATGTCAAAACGCAGGATGTTCTTTTCGTCCAGACGCCGAGGCCCCCGGGCTTCTACTGTTGTGGCCGGCCTCATGCTGGCATCAGTCACTGGCGGTGCATTCGCCGCCGCGCTTCATGTGGGCGTCACCTATGGCGTCCCGCACGACACGCCCCGTGTCATGATATCGGCGGCATCTCTTAGCGCCGACTAGAAGGCTCTCCTCCAATACCTCTCCCATCAAACTAGTTGCACCGCGCATTGCGGATGCCTGTTGGCCCGGCGCGCGCGGGCGACCACCATCGCCCCCGAAAAACAAACCGGGAGGAAAGCGGATGAACCGCTGTGATGGTAAAGTTGCGCTCGTAACGGGTGCTGCACGTGGCCTTGGGGCCGAATCTGCAAAACG
>JANQMQ010000611.1 GCA_028279995.1 Candidatus Phaeomarinibacter sp.
CGCGATGGCAGGGCATTCCTAGATTTGACATCAAAGGTGCCGATCGGGCGCCCTACATCGATCTTTTCGGAGACGAACGCTCTTTATGTCCGGCATTACGTCAGACGGCCCGAACACGCTGCTTGAACTCAATCAACGCTCGCGGGACGTGTTCCGCCAGCTTGTGGAGACCTATCTGGAAACAGGTGGGCCCGTCGGCTCGCGCACGCTCTCCAAGAACGGGCTGGTCAACGGGGCGTCGCTGTCTCCTGCTTCCATCCGCAATGTGATGGCGGATCTGGAGGAGATCGGCCTTCTGTCGTCGCCGCATACGTCTGCCGGGCGGATGCCGACGGAAGCGGGTCTTCGGCTGTTTGTAGACGCACTCTTACAGGTGGGTGATCTCAGCGATGATGAGCGCGCGGGCATTGAATCCCAGCTCACCGGGTCCAACCAGGCGGTGGATGATGCGCTGGCGCAGGTGTCCCAGACGCTGTCCGGCCTGTCGCAGTGCGCCGGGCTTGTGGTGGCACCCAAGCGGGAAGCCCGCCTGAAGCAGCTTGAGTTCGTGCCGGTCTCGCCGGGACAGACACTGGCCGTCATCGTCTTTGAGGACGGGCTGGTGGAAAACCGCATCATTGATACGCCGGTTGATATGCCGCCGTCCTCACTCGCGATGGCGTCGAACTACCTTAACGCCCGCCTCAAGGGCCGCAGCTTCGGCGACGCGCAGATTCAGGTGCGGCAGGAAATCTCTGCCCGCAAGGCGGAACTGGATGCGCTGACGGCTCAGGTGGTGGAAGCAGGCCTCGCGGTCTGGTCAGGCACGGATTCCGTCAACGGCACGGCTGAGCGCTCCTTGATCGTGCGCGGGCGCGGCAATCTGCTGGAAGACGTGCAGGCGCTGGAGGATCTGGAGCGCGTGCGAAAGCTGTTTGATGACCTCGAGACCAAGGAAGAGCTGCTGCAGCTTTTGACCATGGCGGAAGAAGCCGACGGCGTGCGCATCTTCATCGGCTCGGAGACCAAGCTGTTTTCCCTATCTGGCTCTTCAGTCATCGTCTCGCCCTACACCAATGCCGACAACGAGATTGTCGGCGTGCTGGGTGTGGTCGGGCCGACGCGGCTCAACTATGCGCGGGTGATCCCGATGGTCGACTACACCGCGCGGCTGGTGACCCAGCTTGTGAGCTAGCCTCAAACCTAAAGACTTCACACAAAGCCTGAGTAGGCCTAGATAGCTGCCGTAATCGATTGTCGGGATGGTTCACAGGAGCCGCGGCTTGGCTTACAAGCGCCCCAACATTCCGGCTTTCCACCCCATGTACCAGCAACTTTGTTTCAGATGGTGACATTCTGATGAGTGACCCCAAAGACCCGCAAGACCCCCAGAACACCCAGGAAAACCCTGCTGAAGACACCGTCGCCCCGCAGGAAGGCGCAGGCGAGACGCCGTGGGCGGAAGGTGGGGAACCCAAAACCGAGGCTGAACTGGAAGCGGCGGCAGATGCCCTGCTGACACCGGACGCACAGATCGCCGAACTGGAATCCCAGGTGAACGATCTGAAGGACCGGCTGCTGCGCGCGGTGGCGGACGCGGAAAACACCCGCAAGCGCGCCGAGCGCGATAAGCAGGATGCCAGCAAATACGCGATGACGAGCTTTGCGCGCGATGTGCTGAGTGTCGGCGACAACATGCGCCGCGCCATCGACACCCTGTCGGA
>JANQMQ010000626.1 GCA_028279995.1 Candidatus Phaeomarinibacter sp.
GGACTGCATTGATGACGTCCTGGGCGGTCACGCCATAGGCCCTGAGACGAACGGCATCCAGCCAGATGCGGACCTCACGGTCTCGCCCGCCGACAAGACGGATCGACCCTACGCCCGGGACCCGCTGCAGCTGCTCCTTGACCACCCGGTCGGCATACCGGGTGATTTCCCGCACCGGCATATCGCCGGAAATCATGATCGACATTATCGGCTGTGCGTCCGGGTCTACCTTCTGAACAATGGGTTGCTCAGCGTCCCCCGGCAGGTCTCCAACCGCCAGTGAAACCTTGTCGCGCACATCCTGCGCCTTGACGTCGACATTTTCATCAAGTCCGAACTCGATGTTGACGGCGCTGTGGCCTTCCGAGCTGATGGAGCGCAGGCTCTCGATGCCGGAAATCGTATTGACCTGTTCTTCGACGGAGTCCGTGACTTCAGTCTCGATCGTTTCCGGCGCTGCGCCCTCCAGCAGAGTGGTCACGGAGACATAGGGAAACTCAACCCGGGGGAACAGATCGACACCGATCCGTCCCAGCGAAATCCAGCCCAAGACGACGAAGGCGCCGACGAGCATGACGGCGAAGACAGGGCGGCGAATGGAAACGTCTGAAATCCACATGCTGCTCTCCCCGCTAGACCGGTTCGTCCAAAGAGGTGGAGGCAACCGGATCGCTCCTGCGCTCAAGGACAACCGGATCATCCTCCACCAGCGTTCGTAGCCCCGGGCCCGACAAGACTTCTTCGCCCTGCGCAAGACCATCGATGACGATCACCCGTTCCGCATCAAGTTGTGCGGTCCGCACCGGCCGCCGTTTGGCGACACCATCCACTTCAACAAAGACATAGCGCTGGTCTTCAAAGCCCAGAACCGCACCTCGGGGGAGGGTCAGGACTTCCTGAGCGGGTGGATAGATCAGTGCCCGGGCAAAAGAACCCGGCTTGATGCGGTAGTCATCATTCGCGATGCCGATGCGCACTTCGATGGTGCGTTTGATCGGGTCGATGTAGTCGTTGATGCGGTGAACTTCGCTTTCAAATTCATCATTGAGCCCGTCAATGATGACCTTGGCGCGCGTTCCCACGCCGAACTTGGACAGGTGCACCTCCGGCACGTCGACAATGGCTGCGACGATATGGATTTCCATGATCTGGACCACGCCGGAAGGTCCCATCATGCCGCCGCCGCCCATGCGCGTCGCCATGAAGGTGCCTTCATGCACGTTGCGCGCAGTTATGACCCCGTCAAAGGGCGCGGTAACGAGCGCGTCTTCAAGGGACTGCTTGATCTGGCCCAGCTTCGCTTCGGCAATGCCAAGCCGCGCCTGGGCGGACTCATGCGCCGCCCGGGATTTATCGAGCGCGCCCGCTGATGCATTGCCGCGCTTGTTCAGCTTTGTGATGCGGTTGTAGTCACGGCTGGCTTCTTTCGCGGTGGCGGAAGCAAGCTTGAGTTCGTTTTCAAGCTCGGTGACTTTCAGCTTCAGTTCGGTATCGCGCGTGCGAAACAGCGGGTCATCTTTGGAGACCCGCTGGCCGACGCGCACAAAGATCTCCTCGATGATGCCGTCAACGCGCGGACCAAGATCCGTGCTCTGCAATGGCGCCATCGTCCCAGTACCGACTATGGGCTGTTCGATGCTGACCTGCTCAACAACAGAGGACGCCATCGGGACCGGCTCCGGTGCTTGAGCCTCCATCATCGCCCTGTCGTTGCCGTCGCCGCATGCGGCGAGCACGGTGCAAAACGCTGTGATGCCCAGAAGTGACGCCCGGGAAATGGTCATCGTGCTGTCCCATAAAAAGGGTGTCGGATTCCCGACAGAACTATATTTTTGTATTCACGCATATTATATCCATGGATACAATATAAGAAGTTCCGCCCTGATTGTGGGTGCGGGGTATCAGAATTCAGGACTGTTGATGTCAAAGGCCGTGACCCAAGACCTGGAGATGGACGCTGCTGCATCCGATGAACTGTCACCTGAGGGCGAGTTTGCCTGGGCGGTTCATGATGTCCGCGGGCTCATCGGCAGGTTGTTTGACCGGCGCATGCGCGCAATCGGTCTGACACAGGCGCAAGGACGGGTGCTGGCAGTGTTGCGGCGCACGGACGGCGCGACACAGACGGCAATCGCAGAGAGCCTCGACATGGAGCGGGCACCGGTCGGTAAACTTGTGGACAGGCTGGAAGAAGCGGGCTTTGTGCGGCGTGAGTCCGACGCTGCTGATCGCCGGGTGAAGCGGGTATATCTGACGCCGAAATTTGCGTCCGTGGCCGTGGAGATGCTGGCACTGGGGGACGAAATCTTCGGACCGGCTCTGGAAGGGATTTCGGCAGCCGAGATGCAGCGCACGACCAGGACACTTTTGCACATCAAGACCAACCTGATGGCGCTGGATGCATCGCAAAACGAGGACCAGGGCTGACCGCCAGGCCGCAGCAGAAATTGCATGCATTGCAGCATGACAGGCTGACGCTACGTCAAAGCCATACACCCTCAATCAAACGTTGATTTGCCCTTTTCCCGGCCTTGCGGCGGGCTAGTTTTTGTCCCAGAAATCAAGGACTAGAACCCTGCCAGGACGGTAGCGGGGCTATCACGAGTTCAAACAAGGCAGTCGCGCCAATCCGCATTACCGGACTGATCCAGCGCGCCAAGACATAACAACAGGGTTGAGGAACCAGATCATGAATTTTGATTTCTCCGATGACCAGAAGCTCCTGAAAGATCAGGCGGCAAAATTTCTGGCGGACAAATGCAAGCCGGAGGATGTGCGAAAGATCCTCGAAAGCGACGAGCCGTATGACAAGGCACTCTGGGCCGGCCTCGCCGAAATGGGCTTTCTGGGCACAACCATTCCCGAAGCCTATGGCGGCCTCGGCCTTGGCTATCTGGAGCTGTGCGTGATCGCAGAAGAACTGGGCCGCGCCTGTGCGCCGGTACCCCTGTCTTCCTCCGTGTACCTCGCTTCCGAGGCGATCAACCGGTTCGGTTCCGAAGAGCAGAAGCAGGCCTGGCTCCCGAAGATTGCTGCAGGTGAAGCCATTGGCTGCTTTGCCTTTGCGGAAGGCATTCAGGCGCCGACCGCACGGACCATTTCGACCAAACTTTCCGGCGGTAAGCTGTCGGGCACGAAGCTTCCGGTTGCTGATGGAGACGTCGCTGACTTTGCGGTCGTTGTGGTGAAGACAGGTTCAGGCACCAGCGACGGCGACCTGTCATTGGCGCTTGTTGACCTGTCAGCCACAGGCGTGTCGCGCGAAGCTGTCTCGACAATCGACCCCACCCGCAGCCATGCAACGATTACGTTCGACGGTGCCGCTGCGGAGCTTCTGGGCAAGGAAGGCGAAGGCTGGTCAGCCACGCAGGACATCTTCAACTGCGCTGCTGTGCTCTTTGCATTTGAGCAGCTTGGCGGGACGCAGGCAGCTCTCGAGATGGCAAAGGAATATGCGCTCGACCGCTATGCCTTCGGTCGTCAGATTGGCTCTTATCAGGCCATCAAGCACAAGCTGGCTGACATGTATGTGAAGCTCGAGCTGGCGCGCGGCCATTGCTACTACGGTGCCTGGGCCCTCTCCACCAACTCGCCTGAGCTGCCCCTGGCAGCTGCAGGTGCACGGGTGGCAGCGACGGAAGCGTTCCGCTTCGCAGCGCAGGAGAATATCCAGACCCATGGCGGCATCGGCTACACATGGGAAGCAAACACCCAGTTCTATTATCGCCGGTCGAAACTGCTGGCCCTCGCCCTTGGCTCTGCCGCCGGGTGGAAAGAACGCATCGTGCGGCAGCTGGAACAGCGCAACGCCGCCTAGCACCGTTATTCAGGAATTTCGATTTAAAGGAGGTCCATCATGGATTTCGACGATACCCCGCAAGAAGCCGCGTTCCGCAAAGAGTGCTACGACTGGCTCTCAGAGAATGCCCGGCTCAAATCGGCATCCGGCGAGAATTCCCGCAACCGCAGCAACATGTCAGACGACGAGTTGGTGAAGCGTGCGAAGGAATGGCAGGCCAAGAAGGCCGCTGCCGGATACGCACAGATCACATGGCCGAAGGAATGGGGCGGCCGAGGCGGCACACCCATCGAGTCCGTTATCTATTCACAGGAAGAAGCAAAGTTCTCCGTTCCCGGCGGCGTGTTCGAGATTGGCCTTGGCATGTGCGTGCCGA
>JANQMQ010000653.1 GCA_028279995.1 Candidatus Phaeomarinibacter sp.
GACGATGGCTCCCTGGGGGAGCGCAACACGCTCCAGTGTGGTGGCCTTGAGGAGAAGATGGGCATCCACGGCAACGCCACATGTGTCATGAACTATGACGGTGCAAAGGGCTGGGTCGTTGGTGAGGAGAACAAGGGCCTCAAGGCCATGTTTACCATGATGAATGAAGCCCGCCTCGGCGTGGGCATGCAGGGCATCGCCCAGGCCGAAGTGGCCTATCAGAACGCCCGCGACTTTGCGCTCGATCGCATTCAGGGGCGTGCCCTGACCGGACCTAAGAATCCCGACGGTCCGGCTGATCCAATCATCGTTCACCCCGATGTGCGCCGTATGCTGATGAACATCCGAGCTTTCAACGAAGGCGCACGGGCGCTTCTCGTTTGGACAGCGCTGTGGGGCGACCTGGCGGAAAAAGCCGAAGACGAAGAAACCCGTCAGAAGGCAGATGACCTGATGGGTCTCATGACCCCCATCGTGAAAGGCTACTTCACCGACAAGGGCTTTGCCCATGCCGTTGAAGCGCAGCAGGTCTATGGTGGTTCCGGCTATACCAAGGAGTGGGGTGCGGAACAGTTCGTGCGCGATGCGCGCATCGCCATGATCTATGAAGGCACAAACGGCATTCAGGCGCTCGACCTTGTGGGCCGCAAGCTCGCCTCCAAGGGTGGTCGCGCCGTCTTCTCCTTCTTCAAGGAAGTGGACGACTTTGTTGCCGTCAACGAGGACGATGCCAATCTGGCGGAATTCATCGAGCCTCTGGGCAACGCCCGAAAGCAGCTCGAAGAAGCCACCATGTGGTTCATGGAAAACGCACTGGAAAATCCGGACCACGCTGGTGCCGGTTCAGCCGACTACCTGCACCTCTTTGCCCTGACCGCTATCGCCCTGATGTGGGCGCAGATGGCCAAGGCGGCCCATGACGGTCTTGCCGCAGGCTCTGGCGACAAGGCCTACTACGAAACCAAACTCGTCACCGGGCGCTATTTCATCAACCGCATTCTGCCGCAGACCTCAACGCATCTCACCGCCGTCAAGGCCGGCGCGGATGACGTGATGGCGCTGGCGGCTGATCAGTTCTAACGCAACCGACAAACGCTACTCAGATACGCGAACAGGGAGACGCATAGGAATGTCCGCACTTCAGGTCGAAACCCCAAGCTGGATGACAGAAGACCTCCAGATCTTCTCGGACTCCGTCGGCAAGTTCTTTGAAAAGGAACTCGCCCCGCATGTGGAGAAATGGGAGAAGCAGGAAATCGTGGACCGCGATGCCTGGACCAAGACCGGTGAAGCCGGAATTCTCTGTGCCTCCATGCCGGAAGAATATGGCGGCGGTGGCGGCACCTTCGCCCACGAAGCCATCATCATCGACCAGATGGGCAAGAAGGGCATCGCAGGCTTTGGTGCCTCGCTCCACAACGCCATCATCGCGCCGTACATCAATGAGTACGGCTCCGAAGAGCAGAAGCAGAAATGGCTGCCCAAGATGGCAACCGGTGAACTCGTCGGCGCCATCGCCATGACCGAGCCCGGCACCGGCTCCGACCTTCAGTCCATCAAGACCACAGCCAAGATGGACGGCAATGAGTATGTCATCAACGGCTCCAAGACCTTCATCACCAACGGTCAGACCGCCAATCTCATTATTGTGGTTGCGAAGACGGACCCCAATGCCGGTGCCAAGGGCACGTCACTGGTGATCGTTGAAACGGACGAAGTTGAAGGCTTCAAGCGCGGACGCAACCTCGACAAGATCGGCCAGAAGTCCCAGGACACGTCCGAACTCTTCTTCGACAACGTGCGCGTGCCGACGTCCAACATTCTGGGTCCCGAAGAAGGCCAGGGCTTCATCCAGCTGATGCAGCAACTGCCGTCCGAACGCCTGCAGATCGGTCTGCAGGGCGTTGCCGCCATGGATGCCGCGCTTGAAGAAACAATCACCTATGTCAAAGAGCGCAAGGCCTTCGGCAAGGCGGTGATGGATTTCCAGAACACCCAGTTCAAGCTGGCTGAGTGCAAGACCAAGGCGACGGTCGCCAAGGTGTTCTGCGACTACTGCACGGGTCTGCTTCTTGAAGGCAAGCTCGACGCAGCAACGGCCTCGATGGCCAAGTACTGGGTGTCTGACATGCAGTGCGAGGTCATTGACGAATGCCTGCAGCTCTTCGGTGGCTACGGCTACATGAATGAGTACCCGATCGCCCGCATGTATCGCGACGCCCGCGTCCAGAAGATCTACGGCGGCACCAACGAAGTTCAGAAAATCCTGATTTCCCGCACGCTCTAGGCGTAACGGGCCGTCAGACCACGGATTAACAAGACCAACACGTACTAGACCCAATACGTTTTAGAAAAAGCCAATAGGGAGACCTCCAATGGCCGAATGTTACATTTACGATCACGTCCGCACCCCCCGCGGCAAGGGCAAGTCAGACGGCGCACTGCACGAAGTGACAGCGCTGGAACTTGCAACGCAGGTTCTCGAAGAACTGCGCGACCGCAACGACCTCGACACCTCCAAGGTGGACGACGTCGTGATGGGCTGTGTGGACCCTGTCGGTGAAGCCGGCTCCAACATTGCCCGCGTCGCGGTGATGAACGCCGACTACGCCCAGACGACGGCTGGTGTGCAGATCAACCGCTTCTGCGCGTCGGGCCTAGAAGCCACCAACATGGCAGCAGCCAAGGTGATGTCCGGCGAAGCTGACATGGCCATCGGCGGCGGCATTGAAAGCATGAGCCGCGTCGGCATGGGTGCCTCAGGCGGCGCCATGGCATCTGACCCGGCTGTTGCCCTCAAGACCTACTTCACGCCCCAGGGCATCGGCGCTGACCTCATCGCCACCAAATACGGCTTCAGCCGCGACGACGTGGACGCCTATGCTGTTGAAAGCCAGAAGCGTGCTGCCAATGCATGGGACAACGGCTATTTCGACAAGTCCGTGATGGCCGTGAAGGACATCAACGGCCTGACGATCCTGGACAAGGATGAGCACATCCGTCCGGACGCCACCATGCAGTCTCTCGCGGCTCTGAACCCGTCCTTCGCCTCGCTCGGCGAGTTCGCGTTCGACGGCGTGGCAACGGACCGCTACCCGGAAGTCGAAGCGCTCGACCATGTGCATCATGCCGGTAACTCTTCGGGCATCGTGGACGGTTCCGCCGGCATCCTGCTCGGTACCAAGGAAATGGGCGAGGCACTTGGCCTCAAGCCGCGTGCGAAGATCCGCACCATGGCCTCCATCGGCTCTGAACCATGCATCATGCTGACGGGTCCTGCGGACGTGTCCGCCAAGGCCCTCAAGAAGGCCGGCATGGAAGTCGACGACATCGACCTCTATGAGCTGAACGAAGCCTTTGCCTCTGTCGTGCTGCGCATGATGCAGGCGCTGGATATCGACCACGAGAAGATGAACGTGAATGGCGGCGCCATCGCCATGGGTCACCCGCTGGGTGCCACGGGCGCCATGATCCTCGGCACGGTACTTGATGAGCTTGAGCGCCGCGACCTCAACACGGCTCTGGCCACATTGTGCGTCGGTGCCGGCATGGGCACAGCCACCATCATCGAACGCGTCTAACGCATCCGCTTGCCGGCTGTCGGGCTGAAACAACTCATCCGGCAGCCGCAGCGCATGCCCTCCGTACAGGGAGCATTTTAAAATGTCAGACTACGAGAATTTTGGATTTGAAGTTGATGGGGACGGCATCGCCGTTGCCACATGGGATATGCCCAACCGCTCAATGAACGTGCTGAGCCAGTCCTCCATGAAGGACCTGGCCGACATCATTGAAAAAGTCGCCTCTGACGATGCCATCAAGGGCCTCGTCATTACCTCCGGCAAGAACGCGTTCTGCGCCGGTGCTGACCTCTCCATGATGGGCTCCAATGCCGGTGGCGGTTCGGGTGGTTCCGAGCAGGACAAGGTCAAGGCGCTCTATGAAGGCAACATCGCCTTCAATATGCAGCTGCGCCGCATGGAAAGCTGCGGCAAGCCGATTGCGGCAGCCCTGACCGGCACCGCCCTTGGCGGTGGCCTTGAAGTCTCCCTTGCCTGCCACGCCCGCTTTGTTGCGGACAATCCGCGCGCCCAGCTCGGCCTGCCGGAAAGCAAGGTCGGCCTTCTGCCCGGCGGTGGCGGCACCCAGCGCCTGCCGCGCATGATCGGCGCAGCCGCCGCGCTGCCACTCATCCTTCAGGGTCAGGCTTTGTCTCCGGAAAAGGCCGCGAAGGCCGGCATCGTCAACAAGGTGGTGCCCGCAGACAAGCTGGTGGACGAAGCCAAGGCATGGATCAAGGAAGGTCTGGCCGGTGAGAGCATCAAGCTTGGCAAGCGTGGGCCGGAAGTCCTCGCTGCCGCGCTGCAGCCCTGGGACAAGCCGGGCTACCGCATTCCAGGTGGCGGCCCGCACGACAAGGGCGGCAGCCAGACTTTCACCATCGGCAACGCGATGCTGAACAAGACCACCCACCAGAACTACCCGGCGCAGAAATACATTCTGTCCTGCGTCTATGAAGGTCTTCAGGTGCCCATCGAAGCCGGTCTGCGGATTGAAAGCCGCTACATGACCAAGCTGATGATGGACCCGCGCTCCAAGGCGATGATCCGCTCGCTCTTCCTGTCCATGCAGGAACTCTCCAAGGGCGCACGTCGTCCGGCGGGCGTTGATAAGTGGGAAGTGAAGAAGCTCGGCATCCTCGGTGCCGGCATGATGGGCGCAGGCATTGCCTATGTGTCCGCCAAGGCAGGCATGGGCGTGGTGCTG
>JANQMQ010000708.1 GCA_028279995.1 Candidatus Phaeomarinibacter sp.
CATTGTCCATCACAAGGATACACCGCTGGATGGGTCTGCCCCATAGCCATACAGCAGGCAGGGCGCAGACCCATCCAGCGGTGTATCCTTGTGATGGACAATGGACACAGGTACCTGCTCACCATGGTTCGCCGTGGCCATCAGCCGCCGCGTCACATAGTCGGCACTGTTGTGACCACTCGGCACTTCCTGACGTTTCAGTAACACACGCTCACGCGAGGCCATGTCGTAATCGTACTGCTCCGCCGGCGTGGTCATGGATGAGTAGGTGAAGCGCACCTTGGTGGTGTCGTACTCATATCCCGCCGCAAGGCCGAGCGAATAGGCCTCCTCATCAAACGCGATGGCGTGTTCGTCGCCAGTCGCCATATCGCGGATGATGGCGCGGGGCAGGCCGCCGTGGCGTTCCAGCCGGGCAAGATGTCCCTTGAGCGCAAAATGCGCCTGCACCAGTGTGCCGGGTGCATGGGGCACCAGGTCCTTCCAGTTCTCCCGGCCGGGCGCGTCAAGCGGGGCCTCGACGAGTTTGAAATCCTCCGCATTCGCCGCATTGGTGCGAATGACCAGCCGGCCTTCCCACTCTTCCACATCATACTCATGCCCCTCATCACGCTCGGCGATCAGAACGGGCGCGGTGTCAGGTGCGTTGGCGGGAACAAACCGGATTTCAGACGTCTGGTGGTCATGGCTGTCGATGAGAATCAATCGCCCGCTTTGTGTCTGGCCAACGCCCACAAAGAACCCCGGGTCGGTTTCTTCGTACACACAGACGTCGTCGGAAACGGGGGTGCCCAGCACATGCCGCATCACCTTGTGCGGGCGGTGGTTGCCGTCCAGCACCGTGTAGAACAGTGTCGTGTTGTCGGCGGCCCAGACCACACCACCGGAGGTGTCCGGGATTTCATCGGCAAGCTTGTCTCCCGTCTTGAGATTTTTGATCGAGACGGTGAAATACTCAGACCCGGCCACATCCACGCTGTAGGCGAGCAGCTTGTGATCGCGCGAGTGCGATGCGTCACCAATCTTCAGGTAACTCTCGCCTTCAGCCAGCTTTGGTCCGTCAAGGATAACGATCTCATCGCCGCCATCGCGCGGCTGGCGGCAATAGAGCGGATACTCCGCACCTGTGTCCCAGCGTGAGTAGTAGGCATAAGGTCCATCAGGGGAGGGGACGGAACTGTCGTCCTCCTTGATGCGGCCCTTGATCTCGCCGAAGATTTTTTCCTGCAGCGCCTTTGTGTCGGCAAGCTGCGCCTCGGTGTAAGCGTTCTCAGCCTCCAGATAGGAGCGGATGTCCGGGTCCAGCGTCTCCGGTTCGCGCATTACCTGCTGCCAGTTGTCGGCCCGCAGCCACCCGTAGTCGTCCGAGCGCGTGCGGCCGTGACGGGTTTCACTGGTTGGTTTCTTGGCGGCGGCAGGGGCAGCGGGGGTGGCTGAGATCGTCATCCTTTTGGGTCAAATTCCATGGCGAGACCATTCATGCAGTAGCGCAGGCCGGTAGGCGCGGGGCCATCCGGGAATACGTGACCAAGATGTCCGTCGCAGTTTGAGCACACGACTTCCGTTCTTGTGGAGAACAACGACTTGTCCGCATGATACTCGACGGCATCTTCAGCAATGGGCGCATAGAAGCTCGGCCAGCCCGTGCCGCTGTCATACTTGGTGTCGGCATCAAACAGGGCCTGCCCGCAGCACACGCATTTGTAGGTGCCGGCGGCCTTCTGGTCCCAGTTCGGGCCGGTGAAAGCCCGCTCCGTGCCTGCCTTGCGCGCCACATGAAACTGCTCAGGCGTCAGCTGGGCTTTCCATTCCGCGTCGGTTTTTTCGACTTTGTTGGGCCGCTTTGTGGTTGTCCACAGGGCGCGCGTCGGATCGCTCATGGCAGTGCTCCCGGATTGGAAGGTGAAAGTTGTCAGTGCCGGATATAGGAAGACCGGCAGGCCCCTCAAGGGAACCCGCCGGTCAACTTATCGCGAAAAAGAAGTGTAAGGCCTATTCAAAGACGAGAGACAGGGTCTCTGCCACCATGGCGGGGCGGTCAGAGCCTTCCACTTCCATGGTCACTTCGTTGGTCATCTGCACGCCGCCGGACTTCGGCTCCATATTGAGCAGCTTGACGCGTGCGCGCACCTTGCTGTTTACCGGAACCATGCCGGTAAAGCGAACCTTGTTGCTGCCGTAGTTGATGCCGCGGGTCACGCTCTTGATGCCGGACACCTGGCCGGAAAGCATGGGCAGGAGCGACAGGGTGAGGTAGCCGTGCGCAATCGTCGGCATGCCGAGTTCTTTCTGCGTGCGCTCACCGTCGATGTGGATCCACTGGTGGTCGCCCGTCGCATCTGCAAACAGGTTGATGCGGTCCTGGTCGATTTCGACCCAGTCGCTGACGCCGATCTCGTTGCCGACTTCTTTCTGCATTTCTGCGATATTTTCAAACATGCGCATGGCGCGTGGTCTCCCTCATTGTTGTGCTTGGCAGGTCCGGCGCTGCGCGGGTCAGCCGCGCCTGCACCGGACAGGTGAAAAAGTCAGGCGGGACTTTAGCCGCGCGACCGCACCGCTGCCAATAGCCAGTCTTCATCGCTCACATTGCGCGATTGCAGGCCGGTGTTGATGGGAAGATGCTAGTAAGAGAACGTCACGTCCACGCGGCGGTCGGCGGCGCTGTCATCGGTCAGCCAGTCGGTCATGAACCCCCAACTTTCACCCTTGGACCGCACCACGACCTGGTCGCGTTTCCAGCCCCGGGCCACAAAGGCATTCGCCACGGCTTCCGCGCGTCCATAGGCCAGATTGGCATTGCGCTTTGCATTCCCTTCCTTGCTGGCCTGACCTACGATACAGATCTGTTCCACGTCCCGCGCAGAGGCGATCGAGTGTGCCCGGTCGATCCGCCGGATGGCTTCCTCGCTCAACTCATTGCCGGAGGTGTGGAAATAGATGCGGTACTCGTCGTCAATCTGCGCATCCACATTATTGCGGCATTTGTCCGCCCAGGCCTGAGCCGGGCTCGTTGCCACAAATGACGCGGAAAGAAGAGCCGCGGCAGCGGCAGCCGAAAGAAGAAGGCGGTTCATGAGTTCTATCCCTGATGAAACAAGTGATCCGCACCAAACACGCAACGCGGATACTAGCGCAGTCAGGTATCACTTGCGAGACATCAGATCCTGCCGGTCAGTCACCTGCCACAGCACGGACCCGGTCACACAGCTTGTGCATCGGCCCGGCGCTGATCCCCAGCGCGTCCAGACGCTCAACCGTCCGGTAGAGATACTCCCGGTTCGTCCCCAGCTGCCCCTCGGCGCGTGCGATGCGTCTTACAATCGTGTCTTCCTTCAGCTTGCCGGCATAGCGCTTGTGGGTGCGGTTGATTACATAGGTAAAGGCCTGCTGTTTCACCGGCTTGCCGTCCATCTTCAGGGTGATCCAAGCCGGCTTGTACGACCCGCCGATCATCTCCCGCATCCACAGGATTTCCGTTTCGCTTTCCACCTGATGCGCCGCAATCCGGTGCGCCATGCCCTGGCAAGAGCCCCCATGGTCAAGCGCCAGCATCAGGCCTGGGCGGTCCGGCGTGCCGCGGCCCAGTGGCAACTTAAGGCAGAACGAGCGGTGCAGCCCGTGCACCTTGGCAGGCTGTGTGTCCGCCACATGAATGGCCGGGTTCCACATGAGCGACCCGTAGCCGAACACCCAGATGTCGGACTTTCCATCCCAGCGGCGCATGAAGCGGCGGCGATTGGCCTCGCGCTCCTCATCGCTGAGAAGATAGGATTCGCCGCGCTTCTCAAGCTCGGTACGCAGGGTCTGCATGCGCTCGGGCGTGAAATTCTCCCGCAGGATCATCCCGTCCGGAGACATCTTCAAAATGGTCTCGGAGGACTGGTCAGCCCCGTCCGAGCGGGTGGTGTCGTCAGACGATTTTCGAGTCACGATTGCCCCAATACCGGTCACGGACAAGCCGTTTGTACAGCTTTCCAGTCGGGTGGCGGGGCAGTTCCTGGTCAAAGTCGATCGACCGCGGGCATTTGATCTTGGCCAGTTGCGACTGGCAGAACTCGATCAGTTCCGCCTCCAGCTCCGGCCCGTGATCTGCCCAGTTCGTGGGCTGCACCACTGCCTTCACTTCTTCGCCAAAGTCCTCGTTCGGAACACCAATCACTGCGACATCCGCCACTTTTGGATGGGTGACGAGCAGGTTCTCCGCCTCTTGCGGATAAATGTTCACGCCACCGGAAATGATCATGTAGGACTTCCGGTCGGTCAGATAAAGGTATCCGTCTTCATCAACCCGTCCAACGTCCCCCAGCGTGGTCCATCCCTTGGGGTGCTTCGCTTCTGCCGTCTTGGTGGGATCGTTGTGATACTCGAACTCGTTGCCGCCGCCGAAATAGATGGTGCCCACGTCACCGGCAGGCACTTCATTGCCCTCTTCGTCGCAGATATGAAGTTCGCCCATCAGCGGCTTGCCGACGGACCCCTTGTGCGCCAGCCACTCTTCCGAGTTGAGTGCGCAGAAGCCATTGCCTTCCGTGCCAGCATAATACTCGTTGATGACCGGGCCCCACCATTCGATCATCTGCTCCTTGATGGGAACCGGGCAGGGGGCGGCCGCATGAATGGCGCAGCTGATGCTTGAGACGTCATACTTCTTGCGCACGTCTTCCTCGAG
>JANQMQ010000079.1 GCA_028279995.1 Candidatus Phaeomarinibacter sp.
TTAGCCATGCAACATCCCAAAGCGGTGTCCCCTTTTCACCTCCTTTTTGGCGGGCAAATCAGAAATGAAAGTACTGGTGGTAGGTTCAGGCGGACGCGAGCATGCCCTGTGCTGGAAACTGGCCCAGAGTCCGAAGCTCACAAAACTCTACGCGGCCCCCGGCAATGCGGGCATGGAGGCAGTTGCCGAGTGCGTGCCCATCGGCGCTGAGGACATTGACGCGCTGGTGACCTTTGCCCGCGATACGGCCATCGATCTTGTGGTGGTGGGCCCTGAAGGCCCACTGGTGCTAGGCCTGACTGACAAGCTTGAAGCCGCCGGCATCCGCACCTTCGGCCCCAGCGCCAAGGCCGCGCAGCTGGAAGGCTCCAAGAGCTTCACCAAGGATCTGTGCCGCCGCGCCAACATCCCCACCGCCGCCTATGCCCACTTCACCAATGCAAATGATGCGCTGGCCTATGTGCGCGAGCAGGGCGCACCCATCGTGGTCAAAGCCGACGGACTTGCCGCGGGCAAGGGGGTGACCGTGGCCATGGAACTGGCTGACGCCGAAGCCGCCATCACGGACGCCTTTGACGGGCGCTTTGGAGACGCAGGTGCCGAAGTCGTCATTGAAGCGTTTCTGGAAGGTGAGGAAGCGAGCTTCTTCGTCATCTGCGACGGTGAGCGGGCCGTGCCGCTGGCAACCGCGCAGGATCACAAGCGGGTGGGTGACGGGGATACGGGTCCCAACACAGGCGGCATGGGGGCCTACTCCCCTGCCCCGGTGATGACGCAGGACATGATCGACTTCACGATGACCCGGATGATCGAGCCGACGCTGGCGACGCTCAAGGCCGATGGCATGCCCTACAAGGGCGTGATCTTCGCCGGGCTGATGATCACCGACACGGGCCCTGAACTGATTGAATACAATGCGCGCTTCGGTGACCCGGAATGTCAGGTGCTGATGATGCGTATGCAGAGCGATCTGCTACCCTTGCTTGATGCCGCCGCGCAGGGCGACCTGTCAGGTGCGAGCGTCGCCTGGCATGACGACCCGGCGCTGAGCGTGGTCATGGCGGCCAAGGGTTATCCCGGCGCTTACGACAAGGGTACACCCATCAACAAACTGGACGAGGCTGCAGCCCCTGACAATGTTGAGATTTTTCATGCCGGGACCGCACGCACGGACGGTCAGGTCGTGGCCACTGGCGGCCGCGTGCTGAACGTCACTGCCATGGGCGCCTCAGTGGCGAAAGCGCAGGCGCTGGCCTATGCTGCGGTAGACACAATTGACTGGCCAGAGGGCTTTAGCCGCCGTGACATTGGCTGGCGCGCGATAGACCGCGAAAACGCCTGAGGGTCCCTACGATATTTGAGACACCGACCGACATTCAAGAAACCAAGAAACGACAACAGGGAGACTCCCGATGAGTGATGCAGCAGCATCGGATGACCGCCAGGAGATGTTTTCCGGCACCAAGGGTGTGGCGGACAATCACAAGTTTGATGAAGCAAAACTGTTTGAATATCTGAACGACACGGTGAAGGGCTTTGAAGGTCCGCTGGAAGTCCGCGAGTTCAAGGGCGGCCAGTCCAACCCGACCTATCAGCTGGTGACGCCGAAGAAGAAATATGTCCTGCGCCGCAAGCCGCCGGGCAAGCTGCTGCCCTCGGCCCATGCGGTTGATCGCGAGTTCAAGGTCATCTCTGCCCTTGGCGACACCAATGTGCCGGTGCCCGAGGCGTACACCTTGTGCGAAGACGATGACGTTATCGGCACCATGTTCTACGTCATGGAAATGGTAGAAGGCCGCATCCTGTGGGAAGCGCTGCTGCCAAACGAGAGCAAGGAAAGCCGCGGGCAGATCTATGACGCGATGAACGACACCATCGCCAAGCTGCACATGGTGGATTACGAGAAGGTCGGCCTGGGCGACTTCGGCAAGCCGGGCAACTACTTCGCCCGCCAGATTTCCCGGTGGTCGAAACAGTATGTGGCCAGTGAGACGGAAACCATCGAGTCCATGAACAAGCTCATGGAGTGGCTGCCGAACAACATTCCCGACGAAGATTCAAACTCCATCGTCCACGGCGACTATCGCCTCGACAACATGGTGCTGCACCCCACCGAGCCGCGCGTTCTGGCTGTGCTGGACTGGGAGCTGAGCACGCTGGGTCATCCGTTGGGTGATTTCACCTATCACACCATGCAGTGGAAGATGCCCGGCCAGGGCACCGGCGGCGGCACGGGCTCGCTCAAGGATCATGACCTGGCGGCCCTGGGCATTCCGAGCTTTGAAGATTACGTCAAAGCGTATTGCGACCGGACGGGCCGCGACGGCATCGACAATCTCGATTTCTACTACGCGTATAACTTCATGCGGCTGGCGGGCATCCTCCAGGGCATTGCAGGCCGCGTGCGCGACGGAACGGCAGCCAGCGACCACGCCAAGACCATGGCCGCCAATGTTCGTCCGCTTGCGGATGAAGGCTGGTTCTACGCCCAGAAGGCCGGCGCTGTTTAGTCCGATCTGTTCCGCATCACCTCGGCCATGGTCTCCTTGAGGCCTTCGGCGGATGTGATGTGGAGATCGCGCTGCGGGAACGGGAACTCGATCTCGTTTTCGTGGAACAGGTCCCAGATGTGCAGGCGAATGTCGCTGGCGACATTGACGACACCTGACTCGGGATCATTCACCCAGATACGCAATTCCAGATCGACTGAATTGTCGCCGAAGCCCACCAGACGTGTGGCCGGTGGCGGTGAGGAGAGCACGCGCGTGTGCTCTTCCGCCGCCTGCATCATCAGCTCCAGCGCCTTGCGTACGTCAGACTGGTAGCTGACGCCGACACCGATTTTCAGGCGCACGGCACGGTTGGAGAACGACCAGTTCACCACCTGCTGGGTAATCAGGTCCTCATTGGGAATGAGATATTCCTTGCCGTCGCGGGTGACGACAGCGGCATAGCGGGCGCCCAGCTTTGAAATCCAGCCATAGGCCTCACCGATCTCGATCACGTCGCCCGGCTTGATGGAGCGGTCGAGCAGCAGAATGATACCGCTGATGAGGTTGGACACCACCTTCTGCAGGCCAAAACCGATGCCGACGCCGATGGCGCCGGAGAAGACGGCGACTGCCGTAAAGTCGATGCCCAGCGATGTCAGGCCGACGAGGACGGCCACCGTCAGGAAGGCGATGCGCAGCACCTTACCGACAAGCACACCCGCCGCCGGGGTTACGCCCTCGACACGGCCCAGCTGGCTCTCCAGCAGCGACGACGCAAAGATCGCCACCCAGATGAGTGCGCCGACGAGGATGATGCCGTTGATGATGGTCAGGAGCGAGATGCGCATCTCGCCGACAGTGAAGGCCGCGGCATCAAGCGCCGCCACGAAGGGATCAAGCCAGCCGAGGATCGCAAGCGCGGCGACAAACCAAATGACGGCCCCAATAAGCTTGGTGAGACCGGTCTGGCGCGTCAGTACCGTGATCAGCCGGATCACCATCCACGCCAGCAGCAGGTTCGTGGCGCTGGCGAGAAGTCCTGCCGGCTGATCCGCCGCCCGCATGGCCGCTGTCGCGATCCAGGTAAGGATGTTGGCGGTAAACGGCGCGACCAGCCCGACGAGCCTGTCGAGCCGCTGATGCAGCCACGCCCGCCCGTCGGTCTTTGCCGCCAGCGCCGCAAACCACGGCGTCAGGCGACGGCCCAGGCCGAAGGAAACAAGCGCAATCACCAGCAGAATGCCGAGCTGGACGGCGACGGGCATTGTCGCCACATCGCTCAGCACCCACTGCCAGGCACTCTGGGCAATGGTCTGCGCGTCCGCGGCGGCTTCAGCGATATCGGGCAGGTTCGGCGATTCAGGTGTCTGATACATCATCTGATTGCAGCACCCTCGCCGCGACCTGTCGAGAGGGCTATCGCGCGGCCGCGCGCTCCCGTGCTAGGACACCGGCGAAACATTTTTGCAGCAAGTTGGACACCCGATGTCAGATACCAATCCTGAAACAATAGACGTGCTCGACCGCCACCGGTTTGACCAGAATGCCCTTGAAACCTGGTGCCGCGAGAATGTCGACGGCTATGAAGGCCCCCTTGACGTGCGGCAGTTTCAGGGTGGTCAATCCAACCCCACCTTCCAGCTGATCACGCCAGGCCGCAAATATGTCATGCGCAAGAAGCCTCCTGGCCAGCTGCTGGCGAGCGCCCATCAGGTGGATCGTGAATACACCGTCATGAAGGCGCTGGCCGACACGCCGGTGCCCGTGCCGCATATGTATGCCCTATGTGAAGATGATGCTGTTGTCGGGACGTCATTCTACATCATGGAACATCTGGAAGGCCGTGTGTTCCGCGACCCGACACTGCCCGATCTGGACCCTGATCAGCGCGCCGCCATCTATGACGACATGAATCGCGTGCTGGCGGAGCTGCACAAGGTCGACTTCGAAGCGGTCGGCCTTGGGGCGTTCGGGCGGCCGGGCAACTATTTCGACCGACAGATCTCCCGCTGGATCAAACAGTATCGGGCGGCGGAGACAGAGACCATCGAGGAGATGGAAGAACTCATCAAGTGGATGCCGGACAATGTCCCGGTGGAAAACTCCGTTTCCATCGCGCACGGCGACTACCGGCTTGAGAACACCATGTTCCACGCAACCGAACCGAAGATGATTGCGGTACTGGACTGGGAACTTTCCACCATTGGCCATCCGCTCGCAGACCTGGGCTACAACTCGATGCTGTATCACATCGACAGCCCCACCATGGGCACGCTCACACGGGTTGATTTTGCGGCCTCG
>JANQMQ010000065.1 GCA_028279995.1 Candidatus Phaeomarinibacter sp.
AAGGAAACCCGCGCCCAACACCATTTGCACAATCAGGGCTTTGAGACGTTCCTACCGCAGATCACGCGCACCATCCGCCACGCGCGCCAGTTCCGGCGCGTGCGCCGGCCCCTCTTCCCGCAATACATTTTTGTGAAGCTCGACCCCCAGACCCAGGCCTGGCGCTCGATCAATGGGACCATCGGCGTTGTGTATCTCATTACCTCTGATGAACGTCCTACCCCGGTACCGGACGGCCTCACTGAAATGCTCGTCGCCATGACGGACAATAGCGGGGAATTTCACTTCGCCAGCACCCTCAAGCCCGGCGATCCGGTGCTGGTAAAATCCGGGCCCTTTGCCAACTTTGCCGGCAAGCTCGAAAGGCTTGACGCGGGTGGTCGCGCGCTTCTGTTCTTGGAAATGATGGGCCAGGAAGTGCGCGTCTGGTCGAAGACCAAAGACCTTTCGGTCGCGCGGTAAGCATAAAGGCGCAGACGCATGTCATCGAAAGTTAGTATATTTATCAGATGCTTAACTGACTTGCCGTGACAATGCGGTGATAGTTTTAAACGCCTGCACCATTCCTCAGCCTACGTATAAAGTAAACGGATGAAGCAATCCAAGAAGATACTGATCACCGGCGGTGCGGGGTATGTGGGCTCACACTGTTGTAAAGCGTTCGCGGAAGCCGGCTGGAATGTCACCGTGTTCGATAATCTCTCACGTGGCTGGCGCGGTTTCGTCAAATGGGGGGAGCTGATCAAAGGCGATGTTCGCGATAGCGACGCCATACGCAAAGCACTCAAACAGGTAAAGCCCGATGCTGTGGTTCACTTCGCCGCCCTCACCTATGTGGGCGAGTCGATGGAAACTCCGGGGCTCTATTTCGAGAACAATGTAGCCGGATCCGCCAATCTACTCTGGGCCATGCACGAAGCGGATGTTGGACAGATCGTGTTTTCCTCAACCTGTGCGGTTTATGGCAATCCGGTAGAACTTCCGATTACAGAAGACCATCCGTTGCAGCCAATCAGTCCCTATGGCTGGTCCAAGCTTTTCGTCGAGCAGATGCTCCAAAAGTTTGATGAGGCCTATGGAATCAAATCGGTGTCGCTACGGTACTTCAATGCAGCCGGCGCGGACCCAGACGGGAAAATTGGAGAGCGGCACGAGCCGGAGACGCATCTGATACCGCTTGTCATCCAAAGCGCTTATCACTCAGATCAACAACTTCAAATAAATGGAAATGATTTTGATACGCCTGACGGGACATGCATTCGCGATTACATTCATGTTTCCGACCTCGCAAGCGCCCACCTGGCTGCATTGAGATACCTTGAAACAACTCAAACTTCAGACAAGTTTAATCTTGGCACAGGCGAAGGCATCAGCGTCAAAGAAATGATTGCAATCGTGGAAGAGCTTTCACAGCGGCGCGTCAAGTGGGAACTAGGGCCAAGACGATTTGGCGATCTACCTGTTCTTATAGCGTCACCAAAACGGGCAAATGATGTCTTAGGCTGGGTGCCAGAGCGTTCAAGCATCAATCAGATCATTAAAGATGCGCTAAGCTGGCATGGGCGTTGAATTCTCACGCATGCTTCTGTCTTAGTCTAGTTCCGCCCCACATCAATACTTGCTTCAGAGATTGCTGGCTCTTTCGTCTTGCATACAACGCGCGCAATAACATCCAGCATGTGGGAGGCAAGCGCCGACCGGTCATAGAATTGTGCGGCAACGGGCCCCTTACCCGCTAATCTCGAACGAAGAGCCTCGTCTCCAGCCAACACTATCAATTGACTGCAAAGGTTGGTGGCATCTTCCGTCTCGAACAACAATCCGGCCTTGCTCGCTTCTACGATGCAGGCGGACTCGCCACGCACACCGTGCAGAATGGGAATGCCCATCGCCATGGATTCAAAAAGCTTTGACGGGATGACGGTTTCAAACAGCGGCGTGTCACGAAGATGGATGACTGAGGCATCGAGTAACGACCAGTAACGGATAACCTCATCCTTGGGCACCGTGTCAACGAACACGACATTGTCGAGCTGTATTTCACTCGCACGCGATTTCAGGCTCTCCTTCTCAGCGCCGTCACCCAGCAGCAGGATCCGAATATTGTTTTGCCCGTTCTTGCGCAGCAGATCGGCCGCGTCGAGCAAGGTGCCTAGCCCATGCGCCAGGCCGTGCGTTCCGATGTAACCGGCAACAAAGTAGCCTTCGAGTCCCAGGGAGCGGGCAAGGCGCTCATCACGCGGCATGGGCTTGAAACGCGCCATGTCCACGCCGTTAGTCACCACATGCACTTTGCCGGGATCAATGCCTCTTCTTATCAGGTTTTCCCGAAAAGCATGAGTGACTGAGACGACCGCGGCGGCACGGCGATAGAGAAACATCTCCAGCCTTTCCAGCGCCGAAAGAACCTGCTCGGAACGAATGGCGCCGACCGCACGGATCGATTCAGGCCACAAATCCCGCAACTCGAAAACGAAAGGCCTACGTTTGAACAGGCCGGTCAGGTATCCGGCAATGGCCGTGAAGAATTGTGGTGAAGTGGCGATCACCACATCAACACGGCGGACAAAGAGGGCCGCCACAACAGCCGTCATCATGTAGCTGACGTAATCAAGCGTGCGCAAGACAAAGCCTTCATTGGCGGTGATGAAGCTCCACACCCGCACCACATGGATGC
>JANQMQ010000094.1 GCA_028279995.1 Candidatus Phaeomarinibacter sp.
GAGGGCATCCCGGACCGGCCGGGCTTGAGCATGGGGGCGGATGGCCTGACGGGTGGACCCACGGGTAACGGACGTGGCTTCCGGCAGGCGGCGAAGGCTCGGCCTGGCGCATGGAATAAGATCGCCCCGGTGGACGCCTGCGTGGCAGGACGTGCGGACTGATCCCGCGCCTGAACGCAAGCGTGACCGGTAGCAGGGCTGCGATGGAAGTCTGCGAGGTAACGCCTCGCACCATCGTTTCATGTCAGAGCCGAAGACCATCCGTAGCGGGAGCGCTGTTCATGAGCGGCACTCGATACAGTTTCTGATCGCAACGGCCACGCTGCCACGGCGGCGCTCCCGTTCTCCCTCGCCTTGAGGGGCAGACGACCGCGCCCCTCCGCAGGTATTCCGCCTGCGGAGCTTCTGGCGTGCATAAACGAAAACAGCGCCCCGCGGTTGCCCGCAAGGCGCTGTTCAATCGTCAGCCGTCACGCTTTGTGACAGGGGGGGTCAGAGCGCGTGAGCGTGTCCTGGATACCCGATGGTAAATTCGTCCTCTTCGTCTCCGAGAGGGAGTGACATTTGTCGCGAGTGGTCTTTGGTCGACGCAACGCGGGTGTCCGAAAGCTGCACCGGCTCATAAGGCAGGCCCGCAAAGGCGCTTATGGAGGCAGCAACGGCGTTGAGCCAAATCTTCAGAAAGTCAGTCATCTTCAGGCTCCCGGTTTCAGGTCGACCAAGGACAATTCCTTGGTGTCCGGAACATTGGCGAGGAGGCCTGAAAGAACAATGCGCGGGCCCGGCCATCAGGCCTGCGTGCGCCGCATGGCTGGTCCAAAAACCGGCGGAAATGCGAGGGCGTTTACCGGTGATGCTCCGTATGCCCCTCAGCCATGCGCGAGGCGCATGGCCCGACTGACAACAGGGTCAGCTTAGTGGGGAAGACGGTGGCGCACATAGACGGCTTTGCGCTCATACATGCCTTCAAAGGCAAACATCTGGGCGATGAAATCGCCGATGCGCGAAAGGGCGGTGCTGATCGTTGTGCGGGACATGAGGAAAACCTCCATCTGCCGTTTCCGGCCCAACCATGTGGCCCGGTTTGAAAGGATATACGACAGGACGGCGCAGCCGGATCATCTGTGACAGGATTGGGATTATCTAAAGCGAAGTACCCAGCGTTCCGGCAAGCATGGAGATGAACACAATCACGCCAAAGTCCCGGTTGGACTTGAAGGCGGCGAGGCATTCATCGGGCCGGTCGAGATCCGTGTCGCGCACCTGCCGCATCAGATGAAAGGCCCCAAAGACAAGACCGGCAAAAAACAGATAGCCGATGCCGGCAAAGATGCCCGCCAGGCTCAGGAACACCAGCGTCAGGCCATAGAAGCCCCACAGCCATGTTTTGGTATTGGCCCCCAGACGCAGGGCGGTGGATTTGACGCCGATCAGCGCGTCGTCCTCCTTGTCCTGATGGGCGTAGATCGTGTCATAGCCCAGGGTCCAGCAGATGCCGGCGAGATAGAGAAAGAGCGGCGCAAGGGAGAGCGATCCAGTCACCGCCGCCCAGCCCATGAGCGCACCCCAGTTGATGGCAAGGCCGAGAAACACCTGCGGCCACCAGGTGAACCGCTTGGCAAACGGGTAGATCGTGATGAGAGCAAGGGACGCCACACCCAGCCCGATGGCGGCCCAGCTCAGAAGT
>JANQMQ010000112.1 GCA_028279995.1 Candidatus Phaeomarinibacter sp.
GTCGAGCAGGATCACCACATCGCGGCCATGCTCTACAAGGCGCTTTGCCTTTTCGATAACCATTTCGGCCACCTGGACGTGACGCACAGCGGGTTCGTCAAAGGTAGAAGAGACAACTTCGCCCTTCACCGAGCGCTGCATGTCCGTCACTTCTTCCGGCCGCTCATCAATCAACAGCACGATGAGATAGCACTCGGGATGATTGGCGGCGATCGAGTGCGCGATGTTCTGCAGAAGAACCGTCTTACCGGTACGCGGCGGTGCCACGATAAGCGCACGCTGGCCCTTACCCAGCGGCGACACGATGTCGATCACCCGAGACGACTTGTCCTTGATGGTCGGATCTTCCACTTCCATCTTGAGGCGCTCATCGGGATAGAGCGGTGTGAGATTGTCGAAGTGGACCTTGTGCTTGGCCGCATCCGGGTCTTCGAAATTGATGGTGTTGACCTTGAGCAGCGCGAAGTAGCGTTCGCCGTCTTTCGGGCTGCGGATGTCACCTTCAACCGTATCGCCGGTGCGCAGCGAGAAGCGGCGGATCTGCGATGGCGACACATAGATGTCGTCCGGGCCGGGAAGATAATTCGCATCCGGCGACCGCAGAAAACCAAAGCCGTCCTGCAGCACTTCGAGAACGCCTTCACCAATGATGTCGACGTCCTTTTCAGCCATGTTTTTCAGGATGGCGAACATCAGCTCCTGCTTGCGCAGAGCACTGGCATTCTCGACCTCATATTCTTCAGCAGTGGCGAGAAGCTCTGTCGGGCTTTTGGCTTTGAGATCAGCGAGTTTTACAGGATCCATCGGGTCTTCTTTGAAACTTTGATTGACGCCCCGTCCTGGTATCGGCTGACGAGGCAATATGGGAACGGGCCTGTGCCGACCTCGTGGTCGACACCACCCTTGTTGGGGAAAATCCTTGGGCTGCGCAGCGCAGCAACCGGCAACGTCTTTGTTTTCAAACTGACCGCTTGTGGTGCGGCCATGACATCAGCTTCGGGCGGATTTGTGAGGAGGCGGGTCACTTCTCAGGACACGAGATCAGGACAAAGCCTGACAGCAGCAACCTCAAAAGTGGTGAAAGTGAATTTGTCTAACGGTCGGAATGTGCGGATTTGCCTGGACTATGGACAGCCAGCAGCAAAACGTCCGGATGACGTTGGGGACAATATCTCTATCGACCGGCTCAGCCTAACGGAATCAGTGCCAAATCGCAAAGCCATAAAGCACCAGCGCCTGTTGATGGAACAATCCGTGCCGCTAGAACGGTTTCACGATAACCAGAATGACGATGAAGATCGTTGCAACCGGCCCAATCTCATTGACCATCCGGAAGAACTTTTCCGTTTTGGGCCGCTCGTCACGTTCGAACTTTTTGCGCCATGCGGACAACATGCCGTGCAGGGCACTCAGGCTGATCACAAGGGTAAGCTTGCCGTGAAGCCATCCCGCCTGGCCGAACCCTTCAAGCCCGGGATAAAGCGTGAAGACAAGTAAAATGCCAAATATCCAAGCCGCAATCATCGCCGGATTGATGATGATGCGCATCAAGCGCCGTTCCGCCGACTTCATTGTTTCCGACATCTCGGAGCCAACAGCCGACGGGTAATGATAGAGGAAGAGCCGAGGGAGCATGTACATGCCGGCCATCCAGAATATCACCGATATGACATGCAGCGCCTTGATCCACAGATAATAATCCGCCACCGGTTTTCTCCCTCTTTTCCGGGCCTAAGCAGCTTCCTTGGCCGGACACTTTTTACATGTGCCCGGACATACGCGCCTTCCGCCTACGGGAGCTACACCGTCACTAGCACCAAGCACAGCAGCCTTGAGCGCTTCTACATAGTGGCGGTTTGTGCCAAGGGCCGGAACGCGCCTGTATGACACAACACCTGCTTTTTCAGCCAATTCGCCATACTCAATATCCAGCTCTACCAGTGTTTCCGAGTGTTCCGATACAAAGGCAATCGGCACAACGACAAGTGACTTGCCATCAACACCCGCCCGTTCGATTTCATCTTCGGTCGACGGGCCGATCCACTCCAGCGGCCCCACACGGCTCTGGTAGCAGGTGACATAATCGAGGTCCGGAAGTCCAAGAGCCTGTACCGTCGCAGCAACCGTCTGTTCTACCTGCCACTGATAGGGATCACCCCGATCAATCACCTTCTTCGGCAGACCATGAGCTGAAAACAGAACGCGCGTATTGGTGTCATCAGCATAAGGCCGAAGCGTCTCGGCATGGGCGTTGATGAATGCAGTGTCCGTCGGGTAGCAGCACACCGTCCTGGTCGACACTGAAAATCCTTCAGCCCTGGCGGTCTTTTCCCA
>JANQMQ010000155.1 GCA_028279995.1 Candidatus Phaeomarinibacter sp.
GCGCAGATTGCTCACATTGCCTATCACGATACTGAACCTGCCCCGCAGGCCATACGGCCCAGACATAATACATCACTGCTGTGGGCCCCGCGCATGCGCAGCTATGCACAAGGGGCTTTTGAGGCGTTCTCCCCGGTCAACCAGAGATACCCCAAGACGCTGGCCTCAAATGTTCAGTTGTTCACCGATGCAGGTGCAAAACCGCTGCGGGTGTTTGAGTATTATCTCGACGCAATCCTGTTCAAATCGACCCTGCCGCCTCTGGTCACGCAGATGGCGCTTGATGCGGTTGGCTACCGGGACGCTGGCGCTCATACGCTGCAGGTATTGATGGTGGGCGGTAGACCCTGGAACGCGCCGCAACTCAATGCCTATGCGTTTGCCCGCCTCGCATGGGATCCGACCCTGACGCCGGATGGACTCATCCACGAGTTCTCTGAAATGCTTGTTGGGAGCGCGGCAGCTGACCACCTGGTGCACCACTACAAGGCACTCGACAACGCGTTCTCCCTGGCCCTCACTTTCGAGCCACACGAAGCCAAGCCCGCAGCTGCGGCCGGGGCTGCTGACTTTCTCGACACACCACCCACGGACATGGGCGATCCATGGCATGCTTCCGCAGATGACATTGCCCTGCGCCTGAGCTGGCAGCCAGAGATCACTACACAGCTGGAGAAGGCAAGCCAGGTACTTGCGCAGGTCGGTCGTCGCGCATCACCCACAACGCACATGGCCGGTCTTCAGGCCGAATTTGCCCTGACACGCCTGTGGTTTGATTTTCATTTCGCTCGTCTGGCCCTCTATGACGCCTGGCACAAACGCCAAGCCACAGGACCCGCGAGCGTCGAGGCAGCGCTTGCCCACGCTTACGCTATTTGCGACACCGTTGATGACTGGGCCGGCATCCACATCGAGGACGCGCGCTACCAGCAGAACACCAGGCTCTTGCACTGGCTCTTCTGGCGGCTTCGTCTGGACTGGATTCGCGAGCAGATTGCCCCTGAGGGTGAAGAGCGCGCCACCGTGCGGGTTGAACGTGAGGCGGACATGACAGCGCGGTTTACCGCAGCGCGCGCGCTCTGGACAGATTCATCAGACACAACCGAATGAGCGAGACCACATGAGTTGGGAAGAAGAAGCCAAGGAAATTGCCGCACGCCGTGTGGAGGCCAAGGCGCAGGGCGGCGAGGAAAGCATTGCCAAACAGCATGCCAAGGGCCGCCTCACCATTCGCGAACGCATCGCCCACCTGACCGACGACAAGAGTTTTCAGGAACTTGGCGAAGGCGCCGGCGCACCTGAGTTTGACGACGACGGCAACCGCACCGGCTTCACACCGGCAAACTTTGTACTCGGGTTTGCCAAGGTCGGTGGACGACGCGTCATCATTGGCGGAGAAGACTTCACGCTCAAAGGCGGGTCACCCAATCCTGCAGGCCTGCGCAAGAGTGTCTACTCGGAAGACGTCGCCCTGCAATACAAGGTGCCGCTTGTGCGCCTGCATGAGGGCGGCGGCGGCTCGGTTGCAGGGTCCGGCGGTGGCAAGGGCAGGTCCCGCCCGGTCGGTGATCCGGTCTTTTCAACACCGCGCTTTGTTTCCGTAGCCAAGACGCTTGGCACTGTACCCGTCGCGAGCGCCGCACTTGGCCCGGTCGCGGGTATGCCCGCAGCCCGTCTGGTCTCCTCGCACTTCACGGTGATGGCACAGAACGCACAGGTCCTGATTGCAGGCCCCGCCGTTGTCGAACGCGCGACGGGCCACAAGATGACGAAGGAAGAACTCGGCGGCCCGGACATACACACCAAATCCGGCGTCATCGACAATGTGGCAGAGACGGAAGAAGAGGCGCTAGACGAGATCGCCCGGTTCCTGTCCTACGTGCCGCAGAATGTCCACGAGCTGGCCCCGGTGCTGCCCTGCGAAGACCCGCTGGACCGGGCCGACGACAAGCTCCTGTCAATTGTGCCGCGCGAACGCCGCAAGCCGTACGCCATGCGCAAGATCATCAAGGCTGTGGTCGATCAAGGCTCGTGGTTTGAAAT
>JANQMQ010000181.1 GCA_028279995.1 Candidatus Phaeomarinibacter sp.
GCGCAGATACCAGCAGTCGACGGAAGCCTGGGCATTCGCTGCCTGAACCGGTGCCGCCGATCGACCGGTTGAAAGTGCCGTCATCAGGCGTCCGCGAGCCGCGTCAAAGGACGCAACGGAGCCCCGTCCCGACTGAATGGCACCCGATATCGGAACAACCGGCGCGACGACCGTGCCCTGCGCTGCCGCAATGGCGCGCGACGCAAAGGCATTCGACAATTCCTCATTGTCTTCTTCATAGGCCTGGGCTGAGTAATTGAGGTAGGCGTCATACAGCGCCTGGGTAAAGGCATCGCCACTGGGGGTCATCTCCCGCGCATCATCCAGCTGGTAGCTGGCACAGGAGGACAGGAAGACGGCCATGACAACAAAGACCGCATGCCGAATGTTCAAAGCAAAAAGCTGACGCATGTTCTTATTGATCCCCAACGCGAACGTTAACCTTGTTGGGAACGGACAGTATCAGCGCATCACCATCGCGCCAATGGGAGAAATCGGCCATTCCCGGGGCATCGGTCTATTTGCGCCTGAGGGTCGGGTCCCACCAGCGCGGTCGGGCTGATGCAAAGCTGTGGCGTTCATCGGGAACAACCAGATTTGGTCGGTCGAGAGACCCGACTGTGATGGAAATCCGGTCATATCCCTCATCCACAGCACATATCGCACTGCCGCAAGACGGGCAGTTGCCGCGTCGGGTCTTCTTTGAGCTCTGAAACAGGTGAGGTTCGCCCCCTTCCCCGGTCCACTCAAACGCAGCGAGAGGAAACTCGACCCAGGCGACGGTCGGTGCTCCACTCCATCGGCGGCACATGGAGCAGGAGCACAGATGCGGAAACTCAGGCTCTGCCGACGCCCGAAAGCGAATTTCCCCACACAGGCACCCGCCTTCAAACACTTTTTGCTTGGCCACCCTGCTTCACATGCGCCAGGCGCACCCTCCTAGAAATCTTCCTTATACGGACGAAGATCGAGCTCAAGCGTCCAGGTGCTGGCGTGTTGCATGTGCAGGTTCCAGTACTCAGCGGCAACAGCATCAACGTTCAGTCCGCCGTGTTCGCCTTTTGCCTCAAGATACTCAGCAAACCGGGACTTGAGCTGCGCACCATCGACACCACCATCAATGATGGCGTGGCCCACATGAAGCCCCCGTTTGCCGAACTCCCGAGCCATGCCATGAGCCAATGCGCGCTCGGCTGCCTTGGCCGAGGCGAAGGCCGTAAACGGCGGACGCGCTCTGATGGATGCTGTCGCGCCAGTGAATATCAATGTTGCCTGGGTATCGCGAACGCCCTCGCCTTCCGGCAGGACCCGTTGAGCCATCTCTCGGCCTACCAGGAAGCCGCCAAAGGCACAAAGCCGCCAGAGATCCTCAAAGAAATCATCCGACATTTCCGTCAGGGGGCTGAAGCGGTTGTTGCCAGCGTTGTAGACCACCAGATCAGGCTTGCCCGCTTCCTGCTCCGCTGTGTCGAACATTCGTTTAACGTCTTCGGGTTTGGTCGTGTCGGCCACAATCGCGGTGGCCTTGCCACCTGCGTCCTTGATCTCCCCGACAACGCCATCGAGCTTGGCTTGCGTGCGGCCGGCGATGAACACATACAGGCCTTCAGCCGCCGCCTTGCGCGCCACCGCCGCTCCAATGCCCTCAGAGGCACCTACACCAATCACCAGTGCCACGGATCCCTTGTCGATT
>JANQMQ010000230.1 GCA_028279995.1 Candidatus Phaeomarinibacter sp.
GCGCAGACCCACGACCGCCGCCAATGACACCGAGCCCGTGGGCGTCGTCGGTCATGAGCCAGGCATCATGACCGTCTGCAAGTGCAACCATCTCCGGCAATGGAGCAAGGTCGCCATCCATGGAAAACACGCCATCCGTGACAAGCAGTGCATGACGGGCAGACGCGCGATGCTCGGTCAGCAGGGATTCCAGATGCGCCATGTCGTTGTGCCGGAACACATGCATCTGCGCCCCGGACATCCGTGCGCCGGACATGAGACAGGCATGGCTCAGCTCATCTGCAAAGACCGCATCACCTGCGCCCACCAGACTTGGGATGATGCCGGTGTTGGCAAGATAGCCGGCCCCAAAGATCAGTGCCGCTTCGGTTCCCTTGAGGCGAGCGAGTTTGCTTTCCAGTTGTGCAAACAGGGGATGATTTCCGGTAACCAGACGCGAGGCGCCGGAGCCGACACCAAAGGTTTGCGTCGCTTCAATCGCCGCCCGCTTGACCGCCGGGTGCTGCGACAGGTTGAGATAGTCATTGCAGCAGAACGAAATCACATCGCGTGTGTTGCGACGCGCCGCCCCTGCTGCACCACGGGCCGTCTCGCTCAATTCACGCCGCTGGCCTCTCGCCTCAAGGTCGGCGAGCTTGGCACTGGCGAATTCGTCTAGGCTTGGCATAGACCCTCTTATCTGTCCGGGATTTGTGTGTCCGTATGGGGCTTGTTCCTGCGATGCGGGACACTATGCTCTGCCGCCTACCCGCCCTCAAGGATTTCTCGACATACGCATGGCTGATCCGCACCCCACCTGGCTTACCGATGGGTTTGAGCATATCTGGTTGCCCTATACTCAGATGCAAGACGCTCCCCTGCCCGCACCCATAGCGCGCACAGAGGGCTGTCGACTCATCATGGCGGACGACCGCGAACTCATCGACGGTGTGGCATCCTGGTGGACCGCAGCCCATGGCTACAATCACCCGCATATTCGCCAGGCGGTGACCCGACAGCTGGCAACCCTGCCACATGTCATGCTTGGCGGCCTTGCCCATGAACAGGCCTACACGCTGGCCACCCGGCTGGCGAACATGACACCCGGTGACCTATCGCGGGTGTTCTTTTCTGAATCCGGCTCGGTCTCGGTTGAGATCGCCATGAAGATGGCGGTGCAGTACTGGATCAACAAGGGCGCTTCGGGCCGCTCCCGCTTTGTGTCGTTCACCGGCGGCTATCACGGCGATACGTTTGCCACCATGTCCGTGTGCGATCCTGAAGAGGGAATGCACTCACTGTTTGCCGGATTGCTGGCGGACCAGATCATCACCGACCTGCCCGCTGACACCATGAAACAACAAAGGTTTGAGGAGCTGCTGGCGTCGCGCACCAGCGAGATTGCCGCTGTTGTGATGGAACCGCTGGTGCAGGGCGCCGGCGGCATGATCATGCATGCGCCGGAAACCCTCCGCTTCATTCGTGAGGCCTGCGACCGGCACGGCGTGCTGCTGATCCTGGACGAGATTTTTACGGGCTTCGGCCGCACGGGCACGCTGTTTGCCTGCGAGCAGGCGGACATCGTGCCCGACATCATGACGCTGTCCAAAGCGTTGACCGGTGGCACTCTGCCCCTGGCGGCAACACTGGCCCGTACACATGTGTTTGACGCGTTCTTGTCTGATGACCCTGAACGCGCCCTGATGCACGGCCCCACCTATATGGGCAACGCCATGGGCTGTGCGGCGGCCAATGCAGCACTGGATCTGTTTGAGCAGGATCCTCCCGGACCACGCGTAGCACGCATCGAAGACCAACTGCGTGAGGAGCTGGAGCCTGCGCGGCCACTTGCCGGTGTACGTGATGTACGGGTCAAGGGCGCAATCGGTGTCATTGAGCTTGAACCACACACCGACCATGACTGGATGAAAGCCGAGTTCATTTCACGCGGCGTCTGGATCCGGCCCTTCAACAACATTGTCTATACAACGCCCCCATTGGTGATTTCCGCCGGTGAGCTTTCGCAGATCACATCCGCCATGTTGGATGTGGTAGGTGCCTGGGGCACCCACAAAAACAAAGAAGGTTAGAGCGCATGGTCAAAGCAGTTATCTGGGATTTTGGCGGGGTCTTTACCTCAAGCCCATTCGAGGCCTTTGCCCGCTTTGAGCGTGAACGCGGCCTCCCTGAGGATCTGATCCGCAAGATCAACTCCACCAACCATCTGGACAATGCATGGGCCAAGTTCGAGCGCTCGGACGTGACGATGGATGAGTTCGATGAGTTGTTTGCTCAGGAAGCAAAAGAGCTTGGCCATGATGTGCGGGGACGCGACATCATCGCGCTGCTGTCCGGTGACGTACGTCCGGAGATGCTCGCCGCCCTGAAGATCATCAAGGCCAAGGGTTTGCGGGTGAGCTGCATCACCAACAATGTCTCCGCCGGTGAGGGCGCGGGCATGGCGAGCAGCCACGAGAAGGCCAGGGCCGTCCAGGAAATCATGGATGAGTTCGAGCACATCATCGAGTCCAGCAAGGCCGGCGTCCGCAAGCCACATCCAAGAATTTATGAGATGGCGCTGGAAGCGTTGGAGATGGATGCGGCGGACGCCGTCTATCTCGATGACCTTGGCATCAACTGCAAGGCAGCCCATGAAGTCGGGATGAAAGCCATCAAGGTCACAAGCGCTGATCAGGCGCTGGCAGACCTCGAGGCAATTGTCGGCTTCACCTTGCGGTGAGACCGTGGTGGCCGTTCGTGCCAAATGCAAAAAGCCCCGGCCTTGGCCGGGGCTTTTCCATATCTGCGTTGCGATCTGACTAGTCGGAGATACCCAGACGCGCCTGTGCGTCCTTGCGGGCTTTCTCAAGATCAGCGTCGCTGCGTCCCAGCTGGTTGGCAACGTTCTTGATCTGGTGAACTTCGAACCGGTGCAGTTCGCCGTCTGCGTACGCGACTTCCCACATCATGGACAGAATGTCGATCTGCTCCTCGGTGCTGAAATTCTTCTTCACGGCATTGGTGAACTGCCAGTTGTCATAGTTTGACTTCTGACGCGCCGTTGCGATGTCGATCAGTGTCTGAGCATCGTCAGCATTAAGGTCGAAACGTTCACCGACGATGCGTTCCATCGCGGCGCGTTCGCTTTCGTCAAAGTCTTTGTCCAGACGCGCACCTTCCACCATGAGAGCGGCCGCAGCGACCTGCTTCACGGAAAACGGGTCTGACGTTTCACCGCCCGGTGCGGCACGGTTTTCAAGAAAGGCAACAATTCGATCAAGCATATTTCGCTTCCCCTTGCGAGCGCACCTTCGGACTGGCGTCGTTCCGGTGTTTTATCGGGGTGCATCTGCAGTGCAGCAGACGCACCCCTTACTCGTTTACTTCCTTACGCGGTTAGTGAGCCAAGATGCCCGAAGGCGCTTTGATCGGCGCACGGCGCGGGAACACCATATCGAGCACCACGGCGATGGCAGGCAGCACCGTGATGGCCATGATCATGTTCGTCAGGAACATGAAGGTGAGCAGCAGGCCCATGTCGGCCTGGAACTTCAGCGGTGAGAAGGTCCAGGTGCTCACGCCCACCGCAAGGGTGATGGCGGTGAACACAACGGCCATGCCGGTCTCGAACATCGACTGCTTAAAGCTGTCGGTGATGTCGAGGCCTTCGGCCAGGTGGAACTGCAGCCGGTTGTAGATGTAGAACGCGTAGTCCACGCCCAGACCCACGGCCAGCACCATCACCGGCAGGGTCGCAACCTTGAGGCCGATTTCCAGCTCCTTCATGAACCAGTAGCCCAGGAAGGTGGCCAGCGTCAGAGGCACACAGCAGCAGATTGTTGCGCGCCAGTCGCGGTAGGTTAGGTACACCAGAAGAATGATGGTGGCGTACACGTAGAGCATCATCGGCAGCTCGGAGGTTTCGATTTCCTCGTTGGTGGCCGCCTGAACGCCCACATTGCCTGACGCAAGACGGATCGTGACGTCGTCGCGTGGGTTGGCTTCACGCCATGTCTTCACACCGGCAATCACGTTTTCAATCGTGGTTGCCTTGGAATCATCCGTGAAGATCTGCAGCGGCAGGGTTGTACAATCCACGTCCAGCAGACCAGAAGAGGTCGGAACCGGCCCCACGGCCTGCACAAGAGCGAACTTGTTGCGCGGCAGTGTCTGGTATTTGAGGTTGCCCTCGTTCCAGCCGGCTGATGATGCCTTGGCGGCAGTTGGCAGTGAAATCACAGCCGCCACACCTTCGCGGTTGGACATGTACCAGGAGAACCGGGCGAGATAGTTCATCACGTCGTGGTTGATACATGCTTCAGACGGCGTCTCGTTGATGACCGTCAGCAGGTTGAGGCCAAGTGCGAACTTGTCTACCACGAAGCGACTGTCTTCGTTGTAGCGCGCATCTTCCCGCAGCTCCGGTGCACCGGCATGCAGGTCACCCACGTGGCGGCCCGTGCTCTGCCAGAAAGCGACGACGAAGAGAACGATGCTGCTGAAGAAGATGACAACAGCCACGCGCGGCTCGGCCAGACGGCCCACATGTGCCATGACGCGCAGGCGGAAGTCGCGGGCGCGGTTGGCGCGATCCACAAACTTCTCATCAAACGAGAAGTAGCTGGCCAGAAGCGGCAGCATCACAAGGTTGGTGACAATCTTGAGTGCCACACCGATGGACGCCGTAATCGCGAGTTCCTGGATCATGCCGATCGGAATAAGGATCAGCGTACCGAAGCCCACGAGGTCGGTGATGAGAGCCATGGAGCCGGGGATAAACAGAAGACGGAAACTCGCACGCGCTGCGGTATCCCCGTCCGACCCGGAGGTTATCTCCTTGGTTATGAGATTGATCTGTTGCACGCCATGGGACACCCCGATGGCGAACACCAAGAAGGGCACAAGGATCGCCAATGGATCCAACCCGAAGCCGAGGATGTGCAGCACACCGAATTGCCAGATCAGCGATGTCAGCGAACAGAACAAGGCAAGGAATGTGAGTGCCCAGGATTGCGCATAGAGATGCACGGATATGGCGGTGAGGATGAATGCGATGATGAAGAAGACCACCACCGTCTGCGCCCCGTCCGCGATATCACCAATCAACTTGGCAAAGCCGATTATGTGGACAGTGTACTGATCGTTCTCGTATTGCCCTCGAATTTTCTCCTCTAGCTGATCAGCAAGGTCGAAATAATCGAGTCTTTCTTGGGTCTGAGGATCAATGTCCAGCAGCTCAGCCACCACCATAGCCGCCGTGGAATCTTCAGCCACCAATCGTCCAAGGAAGTTGCCGCGCACAACATTGTTCTCGATGCGCTCAAGCGCCTCGGGCGTCATGTTGTTGACGGTGACCGTCCCCGGGATCACGTCATCGGCGTTGATGCCTTCTTCGGTGATTTCCAGATATCGGGTGTTGGGTGTCCACAGTGAAGTCACTGTCCGGCGGTCAACGCCTGGCAGGTAGAACAGTTCGTCGGTGACTTCCTTATAGGTGCGGAAAAAGTCCTCGTTCCAGATCGTACCTTCACGCTGGGCGAGGACGATGATCACGCGGTTCGAGCCGAAGAGGCGATCGCGATACTCCTGGAAGGTCTCAATATATTCGTGACCTGTCGGCAGCTGCTTTTCAAAGCCCGCATCCATGCGGAGCTGAAAGGCGTAGTACGCACAGTAGATTGTTACGAGCGCGAAGGCGGCGAGGATAAGTCCCCGGGCGCCAAACAACACGTTTTCCAGCAGCTTGATCATATTAAGTTCCGTTTCACTCCACGCTGCGCGACGCTTTGCGGTTTTGCCACCGCTGACGCCTGCGCGTACTCAAACCCAATCTGTGATGCCGGATTTGTCTGACCGCTTCGACGCGTGGACGGACCGGTCTGGCCCACCGCGTCGCACGGCAAAAACATCCCCGGCTGAAACCACTGCCGCGCGTGACGCGCCCACAGAGCCTCAGTCAATTCATCGTACCAATGTCAGGGGTCGTACTTGCGGGTCACGTTTCGCGATCAATGCATCTGGTGATGCCTCGCCCCCCGGTGACCAGCGGCACACAGGCTCACGCCCGAATGCACCCCTCCCCAATGGTTTCTCCTTGTCAGTCCGGCCTGTTGCCGACTTCTTGGTTTTGTCCAGCTTGCCCGCCGACTTCTGTTCTTGATCTCGGGATTACCATGCCTATGGCGCATGTTGAACAACCCCGAGCGTTCCCGATAGCACGGGACGGGCAACGTTGGTACAAAAACATGAAAGAAACATCAGCAAATTTGCGGCACCGGCACCATAGGGAAGACCCATCCGGCGTGCGCTTTGCTTGGAACATGGTTAACCTCAACCCGCCACACTCCTGCCGTGCAGGCGAGCGCCGGGGCGCAGAATGATCTGAAAGGTGACGCCTGTGTCACTTTTTCCTTGCCGCGGCAGACCATCACACCTACTTTTTTGTCAGCAGGAACGCCTTTGAGGCGATCAGGCCCGGATTTTTGCCCCTGCGCCGCCTTTTTTGCTGTTTGACCTGGCTAGGGCAGACCGGCAACCAGCGCGGAATTGGGCCCCTTAGAGCTGTTTTGACCCGTGCCCTTGCGTGAGGGGGCATCGGTTTCTTGGAGGAGACAACTCACCGATGACAACGCGCCAGATTACCCATGACGCCGCTTACGATGCAGTGGCTCCCGACGATTTTGCCGCGATGATTGAAGTGGACCGCTACGGCGCCCGCTCAACTGCGTTCGACAAGATCATTTCCGCGACCCATGACCACTTCTGGGATCCGCTGGACACGAAGTACATCGATTTCTCCGAGCCGTTCGACATGGAGAACGAGGCCATCATGCCGGAAGACATGGTGCCTGAGCTGCAGCTGCCCTGCTTCAAGGACATGCCGCAGAAGGAACGCATCCGCTTCATCAACGAAAGCGCACGCTGGAACCTGTCAGCCATTCTGCACGGTGAAGCCGGTGCGCTGGGCCTGTCCGCCTCGCTTTGCCACATTCTTCGTGATCCCGGCGCGCAGGAATATGCCGCCAACCAGACCCGCGAAGAAGCACGTCACGTCACCGGCTTTGCCGCCTACGTGAAGGCCCGTTGGGGCACACCGCTGCCCTGCGGCGAAACGCTGAAGAACCTGCTGACCGAAATCGTGAATGCACCGGAGGTCTACAAGAAGATCGTCGGCATGCAGATGCTGGTTGAAGGCCTCGCCATGGGCGCCTTCGCCATGCTGTACACGAACGCGCAGGACCCGCTTCTGGTTCGCCTGACACAGCTGGTGATGACGGATGAAGCGTTCCACCACAAGTTCGGCAAGATCTGGGCGGACCGTACGGTGCCCAATCTGTCTCAGGAAGAGCAGAACCTGATCGAAGACTGGGCGGCTGAATGCTTCCAGACACTTCTCTTCAACCTGGTAAACCCGGAACAGAAGAAAGTGATCTATGAGAGCTTCGGCCTCAACTGGGAACAGGTTCAGGCTGAAATGCTTGAAGCCTTCACCGACGAAGACCGCAAAGAGCGCATGAAGTCAGGTACGGATATCTTCCGTGTGCTGATCAAGACGCTGCTCAAGGCCGGCATCATCACTGATCGCACGAAGGCTTTCTATGCCACCTATGTGGACATGGATGAGCTGAAGGCAGAAGGCGACCACATGGTAGGTGACGACATCGCTGAAGAAGGCATCAAGTTCCTTCAGACGATCAATTTCGGCACCAAGACCGACGCCCTGCAGAACGTGACTGCCGCCGAGTAGTTCGGCTTAGTACAACAGACTTGCAGAACGGCCCGCCGGTCTCCGGCGGGCCGTTTTTCGTCAGGCAGGGTGTCCGCCTGTGGACCCCAGCCTGATGGCGGTTAGACTGGTGGTATGTCATCTACCGCTGTTTCAGACACACATCTCCACGCAGCACTTGCAGACAACAATCTGCCCCCACCGCCCTGGGCAACGCTTGGCGCAGGCGTCTGGGGCCAGGTCTTTGACCCGGGGGATGGAACAGTTCTCAAACTCGTAAGGCATACGGGCGGCATAGGGTCCGGTGCGGCAATCTTCAGCACGGAAGTGACTGCCCTGCGGGCTGCCGGAGGACTGGGCGGAGACGTACAAGCCGCGCGGCTGCTGGATGCCGCCTCCATCTCCCCCGACGCTGAGATACAGACCCCGCGCCTCAAGGACTATTGCGGGTGGATACGCATGTCCAAGCTGCCCGGTCGCACTGCAAGCGACATTCTGAACCATACCTCTGACCAGGAGCAGCGCGCCGGCGTGATGCGGCGTCTCCG
>JANQMQ010000233.1 GCA_028279995.1 Candidatus Phaeomarinibacter sp.
AGGCTTTTAGAGCGTATTGGGGGTGCTTTTGAGGGGGTGGTGGAGCCAGGCGGAACCGAACCGCCGACCTCTTGCATGCCATGCAAGCGCTCTCCCAACTGAGCTATGGCCCCGAAAACCATTTGTCCATGGCGCCATTTTCTGGCGCGGCCTTGTCGGCCCTGCAAACGCCGCCGATGGGTCGGCGGGTCTGTCAATCACGCGTGCCGGGCACTCGCGAAAGAGGCGGGACATTACTCGGCACCCCGCCTGATATCAAGCGCATATTCGCCTGCTGGGGACCCATCTCAAAAGGCGGGGTTTCCCGAAGGCCGGGCGCTTAGTCCTCGTCGCCCTTGCCGGTGCGGATCACATCGGACAGATCGTCATCGTCCTCGTCGTCATCATCCGCAAGGAAGGCGTCATCCTCTTCATCATCTTCCAGATCAGCATCGATGTCGTCGTCGCCAAGATCGGGCAGGTCGTCTTCATCGTCCTCGTCGTCATCATCATCGTCATCAAGGCTTGGCGCCTTCTTTCGTGATGATGACTTTTCGCCGGAAGCCACTTCGTCGAGGCTCTCGGTGCCGTCATCCTCGATCTCATCCTCGTCCTCGAGGTTTTCAGCTTCTTCCTCGGCTTCCTCCGCCTCGGCTTCCTTGGCCTTGGCTTTGGCGCCGCGACGCGGCTTGGGCGGTGTGGCCTGGGCCCACTCGTGGTCACATTTGGGACAATGGATGGGATCTTTTTTGAAGTCGTAGAACTTTGCACCGCATTCCGGGCAAATCTGCTTCGTTCCCCATTCGGGCTTTGGCACGGGCAAGCCTCTTTCAACGTAGGACGTGATGGGGCGGAATGTTCCGCCGCAGGTAGGTTTTCCCATTGCCACGATCATTCCGGACTGTCAAAAGAGAAATGCGTGTAAGACCCCAATTCTTGTCCGATTGAGCTCAAACGCGTGTTCCTGTTGGCATTTTTGACGCACCGGCGCCCTCCAGATGACCCTGACCACCGCAGACACTTCGCATGGCCACGCATCGGCGGCGGCGGTTCCCTGGCGTGCGGCCCCCGCCGGCGCCCTCAAGGGCGATGTGCGCGTGCCCGGTGACAAATCCATGTCGCACCGCTCGCTGCTGCTGGGCGCGCTGGCCGTGGGCCGCACCACCGTGACAGGCCTGCTGGAAAGCGACGACGTTCTGGCAACGGCAGGCGCCGTCAATGCCATGGGCGCGCATGCCGTCGACAAGGGCAACGGCAACTGGGAGATCGACGGGGTCGGCATTGGCGGCCTTGCGGAGCCGCAGCAGGCGCTGGACTTCGGCAATGCCGGTACCGGCAGCCGGTTGATGATGGGCGTCGTGGCCGGTCACCCGATCACGGCAACGTTCATTGGCGATGCCAGCCTGTCCCGCCGTCCCATGCGCCGCATCACCGATCCCCTTAGTCTGATGGGTGCGACCTTTGCGGGGCCTGAAGCCGGGACCCTGCCGATTACGGTGACGGGTGCGCGACCGCCCTTGCCCATCACCTATACGCTGCCGGTGGCATCCGCCCAGGTGAAGTCCGCTGTATTGCTGGCCGGTTTGTCCGCACCCGGACAAACCACCGTGCTGGAGCCGGTGCGCACCCGCGACCACACGGAAAACATGCTGCGCGCCTTTGGTTGTGACGTGACGGTGGAAGAAGGGCCCCACGGCATTCATGCGGTGCGGGTGACGGGCGAATGCGAGTTGACCCCGGCCCATGTGGATGTGCCTGCCGACCCATCCTCCGCTGCGTTTCCCCTGGTGGCGGCATTGCTGATTGAGGGCTCGGACGTGGTGGCGCGGGACGTGATGGTGAACCCGCTGCGTGCCGGCCTG
>JANQMQ010000265.1 GCA_028279995.1 Candidatus Phaeomarinibacter sp.
CGCAGATGGCGGAGCCGTCACAATCCAGGCCAACGCGAAAGTGACGGTGCAAGCGCCTCAAGCCCTTGTGGATGCCACCCGCGTGGATCTGGGCGGCGAAGGCGGCAAGCGCGTCGCACGCGCTGGCGATCGCGTCATGATCCATGCAGGCCCGTGCGCAGGTCTCAATGCTGAGATCTATGAAGGATCGGAGACCGTTCATGCCGTCGACTAACACGCCGGGCGCCGGGGAGACCCGCTCATGAAAGGCATGTCAGCCGCCACGGGCGCGCCGCTGGATGGCGAAGCCCATCTGCGCCAGTCAATCACCGACATTCTGACAACGCCGCTTGGCAGCCGTGTCATGCGCCGGGATTACGGATCCCTGGCATTCTCCCTGGTCGATGCCGCATCCAATGCCGCCGGCAGCATGCTGCTGAAGGCCGTGTGTGCCGATGCCCTGGCCAAATGGGAGCCGCGCGTAAAGGTCACCCGCATTGAGCTGGCGAGCGCTGCCCGAGACGGCAAGACGGAAATCGACCTGGATCTAGCTTATGCCGATGGCCATACGGCGCGTGTGACGGGGCTGCTGATATGAGCCGCTTCGATTACATCGACCCGGCCACGCTGGCAAAGCCGGAAGTTCTGCAAGCCCTGTCTTTTGAGACCGTGCGCGGCGAACTGATTACGGCGTTCCAGGCACTGTACCCCGACCACACCGCTGCCCTTGAGAGCGACCCGGTGGTCAAGCTTCTGGAACTCTATGCCTATCGGGAAATGCAGTGGCGCGCGCGCACCAATGACGATGCGCGGCGCGTCATGCCCGCCTTCGCCAATGGGGCGGACCTGGAACACATCGGCGCTCGTTACGGTGTCGCACGTCTACTGATAGATGCCGGCGATCCCGATGCCGTGCCGCCGGTCTCAGCCACCTATGAAGACGATGAGAGCCTGCGGCGGCGGGTTCTGTTGAGCCCGGAAGCCCTTAGCGTCGCAGGCTCACGCGGCGGTTACATCTTCAACACCCTGTCCGCCGGCGAGACCCCGGCAATTGTCTCGATCACGAGCCCTGAACCCGGCACGGTGATCACGCAATACACCTTTGATGCGGCAGGCGTGGCGGCGCAGGTCAAACACGCAAACGCGTTTCAGTCCAACCCCGGAGAGATCACCGTTGTTGTTATGGGCTGGGATGGCGACGGGGTGCCACCCGCGCCCGTCCTGACTGCCGTCGAGGCGCATCTGACAGACGCCTATGTGCGACCCATGGGCGACACGGTGATTGTCAAGGCCGTGGAGATCCTGCCCTACACGATTGACGCCACCATTGAAGTCACCGAAGGCCCCCAGATCCCGCTTGCGCAGGACGCCGCCCAAGCAGCGCTGCAAGACTACGTGAATGCGCGGCACGCCATTGGCTTGCGGGTGACGGAATCCGGCATCCATGAAGCCTTGACCGTTGCCGGCGTCGACAAGGTGGCGCTTGTGGGCTTTGCCGATATCGAGCCCACGGGAGAGCAAGCAGCTTACTGCACCGGCTTCACAATCAACGTGGTGGTGCGGAATGGTTGACCTTTTGCCCCCGAATGCGCAACCGCTTGAGCGCGCCCTTGATGATGCCGCCGCAGGCCGCTTTGGTCTGGACCCCGGCATTCGCCTTGTCTGGGATCCGCATGCCGCGCCCATGGATATCCTGCCCTGGCTTGCCCACGCCTATTCGGTGGATCTCTGGGACGACGGCTGGTCCGAAGACACCAAGCGATCGGTTACCGCGCAGAGCCTTCTTGTGCACGCGCGCAAGGGCACAGTCGGCGCGCTGAAAGATGCCATTCGTGCCGCCGGCTACGGCGAATGCGATGTGTATGACGGGCTCGATGCGCGCCGCAGAGACGGCAGGGTCAAGCGCGACGGAACGCACTTCTACAGCGTTTATGCGCATTGGTGCTGGTTCACAGTTGTGATGCGCAAGGCGGTCAGCCTTCCGCAGGCGGAGCAAATTCGCCGGATCATCAATCTGGTGAAGCGGGAGAGCAACCGGCTGCACCAACTCCGCTACGACCGCGCGCTCAATACACGCAACGGCGTTGTCATACGCAATGGCGATTTCACACGAGGGGTGATTGATGGCCAATCTATCTGAGTCCGCCACTTGGACACCGGGTGTCTATCAACTTGAAGAAACGGACGTTGTTCAAGGTGGCCCGGACGGCATTGACAATGAGCAGGCCAAAGCGCTCGCCAATCGCACATTGTACCTGAAACAGGAAGTGGAGCGGCGTGCGCCACTTGAAAGCCCAACCCTGACTGGGACTCCCCAGGCCCCGACACCCGCGTCAGGGAATGACTCTACCCAACTGGCAACAACTGCATTCGTGGCTAACGCAATAGCGGCTATCCTGAATGCGCCGCCGGGAACACTCGACACCCTGAACGAGCTTGCCGCTGCACTGGGCGATGACCCCAACTTCGCGACAACTGTTCTGACCGAAATTGCAAACGTCGCGAACAGTCTGGCCACCCACTCAGGGTTGGCCTCGACCGAGACACAAGCAGGACACATCAAGATCGCAACACAGGCAGCGGTCTTGGCTGGGCTCGAAACGCAGACCGCCGTGTCACCTGCAACCTTGCTTGCGGCCCTCCAGGGCCTTTCTCAGTCGGCGGAGTACTTTCACGCTCAGATGAGTGCCAACGTAGCGCTGATCATCGACACCAACACAACCATCAACACCTTCGTTGCGGACGAGACGACGGTGGGACCGTTGAGCGCTGGTCGATTCATCGTGCCGGCGGACAAAGGCGGTCTGTGGGTCTTCACGGCGCAAGCTCACTGCCTTGGTGGCCAGTACAACACCTTCATGCGCCTTCTGGTGAACGACACCATTGTGATGACCGGCCAGCGCAGCAACATGCAGAATCTCGACTTCAATCCAATGGTGTCCGTTACATCCGTATACCCCGTTAATCCGGGCGACGAGGTGTTTGCGACCGTCAACACACAGACCGGCGGCGTCGTTGTCGACAAGGGGTTTTTCCAAGCCGGGAGACTGTCACGATGAGCACAACCGAAACACGCATCCACTTTGCAACCGACATCCAAGACGCGCGTGCCTTCAAGTCGTTCTTCGGCCTGGATGAACTCCTGGTGGACCACGAAGGGTGTTGCCCGGTGCCCACCGCGATTGCTGCGCGACTTGAGGAGTTCAAAGCCGCGCGCGATGAGATCACCTTAACCCATGCTCGGGCCGAGGCATTGTCACGAATTGACAGCCAGGCGGAAGCTGCGCGCCTGGCATTCATAACGCCGGGCAGCGGGCAGGCAATGACCTACACGCAGAAGGAAGCCGAGGCGGATGCCCTGCTGGCGGACACGTCACCTGACGCGGCCTCATACCCGTTCCTGGCCGCATGCCTTGGCGTCGATGGCGACACCCTGGCTGACGTTGCCGCTGTTGTGCGCGCCCGCCGTGATGCCTGGCAGAGCATTGGTGCCGACATTGAGCGTCGGCGCCTGCTGGCGAAGCAGGCGGTCAGCAATGCGACCATTCCCACCGAAGTTGAAACCACCCTTTCAAACCTGACATGGCCGCAGCCGGAGTAAGGCCACACACCGCGCATCGCGCTTGAAGGAGAGCAATACCATGCCCAACGATTATCACCACGGCGTCCGCGTTGTTGAGATCAACGAAGGCACACGCCCCATTCGTACCATTCGCACGGCAGTTATCGGGCTGGTATGCACAGGCCCCGATGCAGACGCTGCCGCCTATCCGCTGAACACGCCGGTCTTGATGACGGACATCTACACCGCCATCAGCAAGGCCGGTGACACGGGCACCCTGCCCTTTGCGCTGGATGCGATCCGCGACCAGGCAAACCCCTGGGTGGTGGTGGTGCGCGTTGAGGAAGGCGCGGACGAAAACGAGACCAACGCAAACATCATTGGGACCGTGGAAGCCGATGGCACCCGCACGGGCATGAAGGCGCTGACCGTCGCCAAGCAGGAACTGAATGTGGTGCCGCGCATCCTGGCTATCCCCGGCCTGGACACGCAGCCCGTTGCGACGGAGCTTGTCAGCATCGCCCAGGAGTTGCGCGCCTTTGCCTATGTGTCCGCCTATGGCGCGACCAGCAAGGAAGACGTCGTGACCTATCGCGGCAACTTCAGCGCCCGCGAACTCATGGTGATCTGGCCGGACTTCCAGAAGTTCAACACCACCACACAGTTGAAGGACACCGCCTTTGCGACGGCGCGGGCCGTAGGGTTGCGCGCCAAGCTGGACAATGAAATTGGCTGGCACAAGACGCTTTCCAATATCGCGGTCAATGGCGTTACCGGGATCTCCCAGCATGTGAACTGGGATCTTCAAAGCCCGGATACCGATGCCGGCTACCTGAACGAAAACGATGTGACCACCCTCATTCGGGAAAACGGCTTCCGCTTCTGGGGCTCACGAACCTGCGCCGGCAAAGACAGCCTGTTTGCCTTCGAGAACTACACCCGCACCGCACAGGTGCTGGCGGACACGATGGCCGAAGCCCACATGTGGGCCGTGGATGCGCCCATGAGCCTTCCAAATGTCAAAGACATACTCGAAGGCGTGAACGCGAAGCTCCGCAGTCTGACAAACAACGGCTACCTCCTTGGCGGCCAGGCCTGGTTCAACCCGGAACTCAACCCGGTGGAGGAACTGAAGGCGGGCAAGTTGCAGATTGACTACGACTATACGCCCGTTCCGCCGATCGAACAGCCGCAATTCAATCAGCGGATCACAGATCGCTACATCGTCAACCTTCAACAGGCCATCGCCGCCGCCTAGGCGCGCGGCGAGCACCTGCCGCACGCGCCCGCCCCAACACTGACCCCTTGACTAGGAGCTGCACATGCTTCCCGAAACACTGAAAAAGATGAATGTCTTTGTGGATGGCGTCGGCTATCTCGGACTTGCCGAGGAAGTGACGCTTCCGTCTATCGAGCGCAACACCGAAGAATACAGGGGCGCGGGTATGGGCGGACCGGCCATGGTGGGACTGGGCTGGAACGCCCTCACCATGAGCATCAAGTTGCGCGAGCACACGCAAACGCTACTGAAGGCGCTGGCCAAGCACGCGGCGTCTGACACCGGCATTCGTTTTGTCGGTGCCTACCAGTCAGACACGCCCGGCGCGGCCATGGTGGCGATCGAAGTGGTGGCACGTGGCCGCCTGGACAAGATCGACCTGGGCACCGCCAAGGAAGGTCAGATGACGGACTCAGACCATGAGTTGTCGCTGACCTACTTCCGGTTCGATCGCAACAGCGAACCGCTGGTTGAATTCGATTTTGAAAATGGTGTGGAGGTGATCGCCGGCGAAGACGTGCTGGCGGAGGCCCGCCGCATCATTGGCCTGAGCGAGTAGGGACATCCCTACTCTCCCCCCAACCGTCCAACAGCACTGGAGCATGACACATGAGCGACGGAACCATTGAAGCCGGACCGGATGCGACACAGGACGCAATTGAAAAACGTGTTGCACCCGCTGAAGCCGGCGAGCTTGAAGCGTCCCAGCCAAGCAGCGAGTCTGAAACTGCCGGTGGCGATCCATCGGATGAGCGTGAGAGGATCAACGCCCACACACAGGGCGTGTCGCACAAACTGGCCACGCCGATTGTTCTTGGCAATGAGACAATCGAAACCCTCTACATCCGGCGTCCAAAGCCCGGTGACCTGCGCGGGCTGAAACTGTACGCATTCGCCAATGCGGAGACAGACGAAGTGCTGACGGTGCTGCCTAGGATCAGCACACCGCATGTGCCGGAAGAAATCCTGGCCGAGCAGCTCAATGCAGTCGACCTCTTCGGCCTTGCAGACACGGTGGCCACGTTCCTCGCTCGAAAGTAGTCCCCGCCGACCTCACACAGGCTTACGCCTTTATCAACATGGTGTTTGGCGGCGGGTGGCCCCCTCATGTTCTCGATGCAATGCCGCTGGATGAATTCTGCGATTGGTACGCGCAAGCGGTGAAAGAGAACGACGCACTCAAGAAGGCCATGGGCAAGGACTGACCCTGCCCATGGCCGTTGTTCATGAAAGGGCGCACGGCCATGAAAGACCTGAAGCTCCGCATCGGCGTTGAAGCCCTGGACAAGGCCTCCAAGACCTTCAAGGGGATCACGCAAAGCACCGCCAAAATGCGGGACGGTGTGGCGAAGACTTCAAAGGAACTGAAGGGCCTTCAGGCAACACAGAAACGGCTTACCGGCTTTGCGAAACTGAAGCGCGAAACCGCCGGCACTGCCAAGCAGCTCAAGGCCGCCCAGGTCGAAGCGCAGCGCCTGGCACAGGTACACAAACATACGGTACGCCCGACAACGGCCATGGCCCGCGCGGCCAGGAAGGCTGCAGACAGCGTGCGGACGCTGAAAGAAAAGCAGGCGGCGCAACTGCATATGCTTCAGCGCGAGCGTGGGGCGCTTGGCAAAGCCGGGATAGACACACGCAACCTGGCGCATGAGCAAAGCCGCCTCGCCACCCGCGTTGCTGCCACGTCACGCGGGCTCGATCGGCAGCAACAGGCGTTGAAGCGCACGGCACGGCAGCAACGCCGACTGGCGGAAGCCGGTGAGCGATACCGCAAGACCCTGCAAACCCAATCCAACCTCGCGGTTGCAGGTGCCGCCGGCGTTGCCGGTGGCGCAACTGCCCTTCGCGGCCTGGCGGGCACGATTCAGCCGGGCATGACATTTGACGAACAGATGAGCGCCGTGGGCGCCATCGGGCGCGTCAACAAGACTTCACAAGCCTTCAAGGATCTACGCGCCCAGGCCATCGCCCTGGGCAACACAACCGCCTTCAGCGCAACCCAGGCGGCGGGCGGCATGGAGTTCCTGGCCATGGCCGGGTTCGAGGCCGCCGAGATCCTGGCGGCCATGCCGGGCATGCTGAACCTGGCCAAGGCCGGGCGGACGGAACTGGCGCAAAGTGCGGACATTGCGTCCAACATCCTGAGCGCGTTCAACCTGCAAGCCGGGCAGATGAACATGGTCGCGGATACGCTGGTGGCCACGTTCACGCGCTCAAACACCAGCCTGCAACAGCTTGGCGACACCATGACCTATGTTGCGCCGGCGGCGTTTGAAGCCGGCGCGTCGATGCAGGAAGCCGCCGCCATGGCGGGGCTGCTGGGCAATGTAGGCATCCAGGCCAGCATGGCAGGCACCGTGTTACGCAGCATGTACACCCGCATGGCCAGCCCGCCACGCCAGGCAGCAACAGCTCTGGCCTCGCTCAACGTCCAGACCAGGGACGCCGCCGGCAACATGCGCGCCATGCCGGAGATCCTGGCGGAGATCGCGCGCAAGACGGAAAGCATGGGCAATGCGGAACGCCTGGGCCTGTTCACCGCCATTGCAGGCAAGCAGGCAGGCAGCGGCATGGCAGCCCTGGTACGCGCCCAGGGCGCGGCAGCGATCACTCAGTTTGTGGACGTGCTGAACCATGCAGAAGGTGAAGCGCAGCGCGTGGCGACGCTCATGGGAGACAACCTGTCCGGTGACGTGGTGGCGCTGGGAAGCGCCTGGGAAGGCCTCAACATCGCCATGGCGGATACACAGACATTCGGCCTGCGGAACCTGGTGCAGGGCATCACCGGCCTTGTGCGTGGCGTCACAGCATGGGCACGGGAGAACCCGCGCCTTGCTGGTGGTCTGTTCACCGTTGCGGGTATCCTCGCCACGGTCTGGACGGTTGCAGGTGGCCTGGCCATCGCCGTTGCCGGACTGCTTGGACCGTTCGCCCTGGCGAAGTTCGCGTTTGTCACGGTGGGCCTAAAGGCGGCGGCGCTTGCCACGGGCCTGAAGCTGGTGGGCAGCGCTGTGCTCCTGCTGGGCAAGGCGCTGCTACTCAACCCCATCGGGCTCATTGCCATCGGCATTGCCGGTGCGGCCTATCTGGTGTGGAAACACTGGGGCACGATCAAAAGCGGCTTCATGAACGCGGTCACATGGTTGCGGGGCCTGGTGAAAAACTTCAGCGCTATCGGCAGGGACATCGTGTCCGGCCTGATCACCGGCATCACAAGCCGCATAGCTCGAGTCATGGACACCGTGAAAGGGCTGGCCGGGCGCATCAAAACGGCTTTTGCGGATCTCCTGGGCATCAACAGCCCCAGCCGTGTCTTTGCAGCTTTCGGCGGGCACCTGACAGAAGGACTGACGCAAGGCGTTGAACAGGGCCAGAGGCGCGCCCTGGGCACCATTCAGCAGTTTGGCAGAGATCTGCCACGGGTAGCTGCCGCCGGCGCTGTGGCGGCAAGTGTGAGCGCCGTTCCGGCCTATGCCGGCCAACGGGCGGCCCCTGCGCAGGTGACGCAGAAAATCGAGATCCACGTACACGCTGCGCCGGGCATGGACGAACACGCTCTGGCGCGGTTGGTAGCTGACGAAGTGGAGCGCCTTGAGCGCGACCGCGCCGCGTCGGCCCGCGCCGCTTTCCACGACTAGGGAGACCCGCCCATGATGATGAGCCTAGGCCTGTTCGTTTTTTCGGTGCCGACCGTCGCCTATCAGCAATTCCAGCGCGACACGGAGGAACGCTTCGCGGCGAATGATCGGTTTGGCACCCGCGCCGCAAGCCAGCACCTTGGTCCGGGAACCGACACGATTTCGCTTTCCGGAGACCTCTACCCAGGGACCACCGGCGGCGCTGCGGATCTGCAACGGCTGCTGGACATGCAGGCGACGGGCACCGCCTACCTGCTGATGGACGGCATTGGCAACGTATTGGGCTACTGGACCATCCGCAGCGTCCGGCAAAGCCGCAGTATCTTTCTGCGTGAGGGACAGGCCCGCAAGATGACCTTCACCGTGTCGCTTCACCACGAACCGGACGACACGTTGAACAAGGCGGACCTAACACCGGAAGACCTCGCCCTCGCGCGCCTCGCAGGCAACATCCAACGGGGTGGCGCATGACCCCTGACTTCGCCAT
>JANQMQ010000276.1 GCA_028279995.1 Candidatus Phaeomarinibacter sp.
GGTATCAAGGTCGATGACACCATGCGTACCAGCGACCCGGATATCTACGCTGTCGGTGATTGTGCTGAACACAAGGGGCAGGTGTTTTCATTCGTCGAGCCTATCAATCGCCAGGCTGCCGTGATCGTGGATCAGCTTTATGGTGAAGGCAAGCAGCGCTTCGAGCCACGTATGCCGATGGTTCTTGTTAAGTCTCGCACCTGTCAGATCAAATCGGTACCGCCGGAGCGCTCGAGCCGTGAGGGCAGTAGCATGCGCCGTGTGCATAGCTCCGACCAGGGTGTCGTGGATGAATGGTGGAGTGACGATGGCCAACTGGTCGGCTACAGCGCATGTGGTGATGTTGCCGGCACCTACGAGCCGCGAGTCTAAACAGGCATTGAGATAAAGCTGCTTCTTTTCGCAGTGGTACGACGGGGGCTTCCCCGCCGTACCTTGCCATCACGTTTATCCTGTCGAGTTTCTGTGCGCAGTCATGTTGATGCTGGCGTGTAGCTTCTTGCGGCCTCATAAAAACATCGGATTGTCAGGAATATGAAAAAATAGAACGACTGATTAATCAAGATTAAAAAAGCTCAGGTTTTGAAAGTAAAAAATATGTTAATAAACCAATTCATGAGCTTTTTGTTGACAGGGGCCGCACTTCATAGTCTAGACTAATACCTGCTTTTCACCGCAGCGACATACGGGCCTCTTTAAATGCAAACTTCTGTTCTCTTAACAAGTCTTCTGGGCATGGCGTTAGTCGCGGCCGCATTCGGCTTCGTGATCGTGCGCTCCGGGTCGCGAGACGACGACTACTCGGCCATCACCGTCCGGGGCTACCTTATCCGCCGTTGGTGGTTCCTGTTCTTGTGTGCGGCCGGGGTGCTGGTGACCCTATGGTCCCTGATCCCCTATCCGCTCCAGGCGGGCTCGGTCGGTGCGCCGCGGGCCATCGATGTCGTGGGTCGGCAATGGTCCTGGGACATCGCGTCACGCAGTGCCCGGGTGGGTGAGTCGGTAAGTTTTCGCGTGACCTCAGCGGATGTGAACCATGGGTTCGCCCTCTATGGTCCCGACGACCAGATCCTTGCCCAGACCCAGGCGATGCCGGGCTATGTCAATGAATTGAATGTAACCTTCGAGCAGCCCGGCCTGTATCGCGTGCTCTGCTTGGAATATTGCGGCGTGGCGCACCATGCAATGATCGCCGAGATCACCGTGACCGAGGGCTCCTGACATGGCAACCCAGCAAACCGATTATGCAACCCCCGAGACCGAACGCACGCCGGTGGTCAAACTCTATCTGGCCATCGGGCTGGTCGTCTTCGCCGGTTTGATGTTGGTTGGTGTGTTGATGCGGGCGGCGCAGGGCGCCTCCTTGATCAGCCTCGGCCCCGGCCTGTTCTACCAGCTCATGACATTGCATGGTGCCGGTATGGTCGGGACCGCCGGCCTGGCGGCATTGGCGGTCAATTGGTACTTCTTGAGCCGCTATGTACGGCTAAGCCCGCGGATATTCCTTGCGGCGCTGATCCTGTCATTGGTGGCCGTGGCCATGATCGTGGGCTCCATTCTGATCGGCAAGTTCGCGGCCGCCTGGACCTTCCTCTACCCGTTGCCGGCGAATCCGCTGGGCGCTTGGAGCACGGGTGCGGCATTGTTCTTCGTTGGCGGCCTGCTAGTGCTGGGGGTCGCCTTTTTGCTGGTCTACCTCGACATGGGCCTGGCCATCGTGCGGCGCTACGGCAGTATCGCCCGCGCGCTGGGGCTGCCGATGTTGTTCGGCAAGGAGCCGGTCGACCCCGCACATCCACCAACGGTCGTGGCCAGTGCCATGGTGTTGATCGTCAATGTCTTGGGCATCGCAGGCGGTGCGGTTGTGCTGGTGATGACCATGCTGCACCTGGTCTATCCGCCGCTGGCGCCGGATGCCCTGCTGATGAAGAACCTGATCTTCTTCTTCGGCCATGTGTTCATCAATGCCACCATCTATTCTGCGGTGATCGCGGTCTATGAGATCCTGCCGCTGTATGCGCGACGCCCCTGGGGTGTGTCGCGGCCGTTTCTTGCGGCATGGCTGGCGGTGACGCTGATGGTGCTGGCGGTCTACCCGCATCATCTGTTGATGGACTTCGCCTTGCCGACCTGGATGGCGGTGATGGGGCAGATCTTGTCTTATGGCAGCGGCATTCCAGTGCTGGTGGTTACGGCCTTCGGCGGGCTATTGCTGATCTATCGGTCGGGCATTCGCTGGGATGCCGCGTCGAGTTTATTGGTGCTGGGCCTGTTCGGTTGGGCAGCGGGCATCATACCGGCGGTCATCGACGGTATGATCTCGGTCAACCTGGTGATGCACAACACGCAGTGGGTGCCCGGCCATTTCCATTTCTACCTGCTGATCGGGGTGGTACCGATGGTGCTTGGGTTCGCGAGCTATCTATGCAGCAACGGCGAGCAGGGCCAAACGGGACGGTTGGGGGTGGGTGTGTTTGCCGTGGGTTCCATCCTGCTCTGTTTGAGCTTTCTGGTGTCGGGCGCGAACTCTGTGCCGCGCCGCTTCGCGGTGCACGAAGAGGCCTGGCAGTGGCTGGGTAATCTCGGTGCCTTGTCTGGCGGCCTGGTGTTGATCGGCACGCTGATGATTGCATTGCCGATCTTGGCGCGGCTGCCGCGCGCACGACTCACCGGCGCGTGAGCGCGCGCAGCGCGATTGGCATCGTCCTGGCTGGGTGTCTGTTGACGGCGTTGCTTTGGCAGCGCACGGCAGGCTTCTCGGCCTTTACCTACGAGACCTGGCGTCGGGTCGAGGTCGCCCGCGAGGCAGCGCCGGTGTCGGACTGGCGGTTGCAAGATGCCCAGGGCGACTTCGTCCGTCTCTCGGATTGGCGCGATCAAACATTGCTGGTCGGGTTCATCTATACCCGATGCCCCTCGGTCTGCGTGGCCCTTGGGTCGCGTTACCGGCAACTCCAGCGCACGTTGCAGGCCGGCACCTCGACCGACGTGCATCTGCT
>JANQMQ010000294.1 GCA_028279995.1 Candidatus Phaeomarinibacter sp.
ATGGCGCAGCTGATGCTTGAGACGACATACTTGTTGCGCACGTCTTCCTCGAGTTTCAGCATCCGCACAAACATCGTCGGCACCCACTGGGCAATCGTCACCTTGTGCTGCTCGATGAGCTTCAGCGCTTCTTCCGCATCGAAGTGTTCCATCACCACGCAGCTCGCGCCGACGCGGTGCATGGCCATGTTGTAGCGCAGGGGAGCCGCATGGTAGAGCGGCGCAGGTGACAGATAGGTCGACTCTTCCGTCGCCCCATAAAGCCCCATGATCAACGCCAGAAGCGTCGGCACTTCGTTGATTGGACCTTCCGGCAGCGGCGACTTGATGCCCTTGGGCCGCCCGGTCGTGCCGGACGAATACAGCATGTCCGTGCCCGCACTTTCATCCGCAATCGGCTCTACCGGCATCGCATCCCGCGCAGCCTCGTAGGACTCATAGCCTGCCCGCGTGCCGCCAACCATCAGGCGATGCTCAACCCCCGGCATCAGGTCCACAAGCTCATCCACCACATCGCCCATGGTAGCCGATGTTATGAACAGCTTGGCGCCGCAGTCGCCCGCGATGTATTCAACTTCGCCTGCTGTCAGCCTAGAGGAGATGCAGGTGAAGTAGAGGCCCGAGCGTTGCGCCGCCCAGCACAGCTCCATGTAGCGCGCATTGTTTTCCATGAAGATGGCGATCGCGTCACCGCGCTTCAGGCCGTATTTGCGGAACAGCTGCGCGCCCTGGTTGGAGCGGTCATTGAGCTCCCTGTAGGTCACCGTCTCGCCGGTGGACGCCATGATATAGGCAGGTTTGTCGGGTGACGTTAGGGCATGATCTGCCGGATGCATCGTCGCTCTCCCTGATTGAGCAGTTTTGCTTGGTCGCGCTGCTTTTTTTGCAGCTTTGCCTATGAATTATAGGCGATCCGCCCTGTCTACAAGCGTTTGCGGCGCATCGTGCGCAAGGCCCCGGTTGACCCTACGGCAACTAGCCAAGGCCGCTGACCGCGCTAAACTCCCCGCGAATGGAAACCGACCATCACTTGCAATAATCCAAATTCCCAGGTTCAGGAGAGCGCCCATGGCCGACAAGACCTACAACACCATCCTCTATGATGTGGAGGACGGCGTCCTCACGCTGACACTGCATCGCCCCGACAAGATGAACGCCTTCACCGGCGAGATGATGGTGGAGATGATCGACGCCTTCGACCGGGCCGATGCAGACGACGACGTGCGTGCCATCATCGTGACGGGTGCTGATCGCGCCTTCTGCGCCGGTGCCGATCTGTCCCAGGGCGCCAAGACCTTTGACTATGAAGCCCGTGACGACCGCCCGGACAAGCAGGGCTCTGCCATGAAGGACGGCGAGATCGACTGGTCCAACGAGCAGGTGCGTGACGGCGGTGGCCGCCTCACCCTGCGCATCTTCGAAAGCATCAAGCCCGTCATCGGCGCCATCAACGGCGCGGCCGTTGGCGTCGGCGTGACCATGCAGCTGCCGATGGATATCCGCATTGCTTCCACCAAGGCCCGCTTCGGCTTCGTGTTTGCCCGCCGCGGCATCATCCCGGAAGCCTGTTCGAGCTACTTCCTGCCGCGCGTTGTCGGCATCTCGAAGGCTCTTGAGTGGTGCTATTCAGGCCGCGTATTTGATGCCCAGGAAGCGCTCGACGGCGGTCTCGTCCGCTCGCTCCATGAGCCCGAAGACCTGCTA
>JANQMQ010000308.1 GCA_028279995.1 Candidatus Phaeomarinibacter sp.
GAAAACCACCTTGTTGGATATGGCCTCGTCGTCGGCCTTGATGGATCCGGTGACAGCCTGCGGAATGCCCCGTTCACCCGCCAGAGCCTGCAGGCCATGCTTGAGCGTCTGGGCGTGAACACCCGCGACGCGAACCTCAACACGGACAATGTGGCCGCCGTCATGGTCACTGGTAACCTGCCCGCCTTCGGGTCTCAGGGCAGCCGCATGGATATTACGGTCTCAACACTGGGCGATGCCTCAAGCCTTCTTGGCGGTACGCTCCTTGTGACACCGCTCATGGGCGCGGACGGCGAAGTCTACGCTGTCGCCCAGGGCCCGGTCGCGATCTCGGGTTTCAGTGCTGAAGGCGACGGCGCCAGCGTCAAACGCGGCGTGGCCACCTCAGGCCGCATTCCCAACGGCGCGATCATTGAGCGTGAAATCCCCTTTGCGCTTGAAGACATGGGCACTGTCCGGCTGTCCCTGCACAATCCGGATCTTACGACCGCGCAGCGCATGGCCAACGTCATCAATACGTTTGTCGGCGGCGACACGGCACAGGCAACAGATCCATCCACGGTCTCACTGACCGTCCCGCAGAGGGGAAAAGGCAGTGTTGTCAGCATGCTGACGGAAATCGAACAGCTGCGCGTATCACCAGACAGCCCCGCCAAGGTTGTTATTGACGAAGCATCCGGCGTCATCGTTATGGGCAAGGATGTTCGCGTCTCAACCGTTGCTATCGCTCAGGGCAACCTCACGATCCGCGTAACTGAAACACCGCAGGTCAGCCAACCCAACCCGTTCGCTGAACAGGGTGAAACGGTCGTGGTGCCCCGCACCGATATTCAGATTGATGATGACGCGGAAAACCGGCTGGGACTTCTGCGCGAAGGCGTAACCCTTGAGAGCCTTGTTGATGGTCTCAATTCTTTGGGCGTCGGTCCGCGCGACATGATTTCGATCCTGCAGACAATCCGGGCCGCCGGTGCGCTTCAGGCAGAGCTGGAGGTTCTGTAACGGATTTCTCCCTTCCCGCTCCTGTTACCGCCAGTTCTTTCGGACAGATTTTGCCCAAGGCACTGGCCAACGCACCGCAGCCAGCGACACCCATGTCGCCGGCCAAGGAAAAGGCCATGCGCGAGGCGGCCGAGGAATTCGAAGCCGTGTTCATTGGCCAGATGACGGAGACCATGTTCTCCGGCCTGAAGGCTGAAGAACCATTTGGTGGCGGCCATGCTGAAAAGATGTGGCGCTCACAGCTTTCTCAGGAAATGGGCCGCTCAATCACAAAGTCTGGCGGCATCGGCATCGCGGACTCTGTCTATCGCTCGATGATTGCCCAGCAAGAAGCTGCCCTGAACCCGGTGCCGCAGCCTGCCCTCACGCCGGCTGCAGACCCATACTCGAACTAACAGCCTTCAAACCTGGAATCCGCTTCAATGACCAATCATCACGCCCAACGCCAGACAGCCTCCAAACAATGGCAGCCGCCGGTCACATTCCTTGAAGATATGGCCGCTCTAGCAACCGCACTTGATCGGATCATCACCAAGGAAAACGCCCTCGCGCGCGACAACCGTCTCGCCGACATTGCGGACATGGCATCGGAAAAGACACAGTTGGCCGTGGACTACGACCGCCACGTCCGCGCGCTCAAGGCGGATCCGTCACGGCTCCACGCGGCGCCGCAGAGCACACGCGCAAACCTGCGTACGGCTGTCGGATCGCTCGAAGACAAGCTCGCGGAAAACGAACGCTTCCTCGGCGCAGCCAAGGACGTGTCTGAAGGTATTGTTCAGGCAGCAGCCCGCGCAGCAAGCGAAGCACGCGCGCCGACCATCGGGTATGCGCCCAAATCCACCGCAAAATCCCGACCGATGGCCGCCGCCGCAACCATTGCTCTGGACAAGCGGGTTTGATCGAGCCTGTCAGCATCAAAATCCCGCAGCACTTTGAATTAAAGTCTTTCGAAGAGATTAAGAAGTCCTTCAGTCTTGTATGGGCAAAATCTGCCTAGGCTTGCCTGTGCAGGCTCGCAAGTTTTGGGATTCTTGCTAACCGGGGGGCGCGACCCAAGAAGTGGGTGCCGCCATGGAAAGCATTTCCGGGCCGAGGCCCGTAACAGAAACCGTCACCACCCCGCGCATCGCAGCGCCGGCAGGGACAGTTGCGTCCAGCCCGCAGGCTGTGCAGCCGACTGAGCATACATCCAAAACGCGCAACGACGGCAACAAGCCAACCCAGGACGATGCTCAGCTGCGCAAAGCGCTTGAAACTCTTGAGAAGCGTCTGCCCGTCAATGTCAGCGTGGACATTGTGTTTGATGAGAGCATCAAGCGTGAAGTGGTGCGTGGCACCAGCAAGATCACCGGTGAAACCCTGATGGAGTTCCCGACGAAGCAGATGCGGAACCTGATCCGCGGTTTGCGGGAGGATCTTGGGCTTACGGTCGACCAGAAGGTCTGAGCCTGCGCCAACGCTGTGAAGCGGAACTCAATCTGACACATCGGTTAAGGACCCGGTAACCACGATCTGCGACTTAGGAAGCTGGTATTCTTGCCGCATCCAGATTCGCCAGAGGTTCGTTCATGTCCGGCTCCCTTCCGCAGACCACCGCCGCATCGGTTGCCGAGGATTTCAATCGAGCGATTGAAAGCCATCAAAAGGGTAAGCTCGACCGCGCAAAGCGGGGCTACAAGCGGGTCTTGAAGCAGGCCCCTGACCACGCTTCGGCAATCCATATGCTCGGTGTGGTGGACCTGCAGCGCGGCAACGCACGACAGGCAGCAAGCCTGATCGAGAAAGCCC
>JANQMQ010000311.1 GCA_028279995.1 Candidatus Phaeomarinibacter sp.
CCCCTGCAGCGTCCGTCGGCACGCTGGGGGTGATGACGGCAACCGAAACCCGCAAGCTGATACACACAACGCCGGATCCGGTAACACTCCACGCCGCGCTGGCTGACCTGGCCGCCGATGGTATTCAGGCGGTGGCCATAGAAGCCTCCAGCCATGGTCTTGTTCAGCACAGGCTCGACGGGGTGGAACTGAAGGCGGCTGCCTTCACCAATATCAGCCGCGATCACATGGACTATCATAAGACATTTGAGGACTACGCCTACGCCAAGATGCGGCTGTTCGGCGAGGTTCTGCCGCCCGGCGGTATCGCGGTGGTCAATGTGGATGCGCCTCTGTCAAAAGAGATCGCAGCAGTCTGCTGGGCGCGGGCGCAGAGGGTCATTTCGGTCGGCTATGAGGGAGAAACCTTCAAGCTCACGCAACTGGAGCCCACCGCACATGGCCAGAAACTGACCGTCGTGCATGAGGGCCGCACGCGCGAGATCGAGCTGCCGCTCGTTGGTGACTTTCAGGCTTCGAATGCGCTCGTGGCGGCTGGCCTGGTCATGGCTGCCGGGGCTGATGCGGACCGCGCTCTTGATGCCATTGCGTCTCTTGAGGGCGCAGCGGGCCGGCTGGAACTGATGGGGATGGCGAAGTCTGGGGCTTCTGCGTATGTGGACTATGCCCATACGCCGGACGCACTGGAAACGGCCATCACAGCCCTGCGACCTCACACCTCTGGAAGGCTGGTTGTCGTGTTCGGATGTGGTGGTGACCGGGATCAGGGCAAGCGGCCACAGATGGGTGAGATTGCAACGCGACTGGCGGATGCGGCCATTGTGACAGACGACAATCCCCGGTCCGAGGATCCGGCCTCGATCCGTCAGCAGATCATGGCTGAGGCGCCGGGAGCGCGGGAGATTGGCGACCGGGCGGAGGCTATTCGTGAGGGTCTGACGGGACTTGGCCAAGGAGATGTTCTGCTGGTGGCCGGCAAGGGTCATGAAACCGGCCAGATTGTCGGCAATGAGGTGCGTCAGTTTGATGATCGCGCGCAGGTGAAAGCTGCGCTGCAAGATGTTCCGGAGGGTGCGTAACACCCATGACCGCACAGGCCACATCACCGCTATGGACCGCGCAGGATGCATCTGCTGCCATGAATGCGCCCCTGACTGGTCTTTCTGACTGGGACGCGCACGGGGTGTCCATCGACACGCGCACGCTCGAGGCAGGGGACATCTTCTTTGCGCTTATCGGCGAGGGCAATGACGGGCACGATTACGTGGCGCAGGCACTGGAAAAGGGCGCCGCCTGTGCCGTCGTCTCCAAGCCGGTCGAAGGCCTGGAGGCCGACGCGCCGCTGATTGAAGTTGCCGACACGCTTCAGGCGCTTGAGAAGCTGGGCATTGCAGCGCGTGCCCGCAGCAAGGCGCGCATCTGTGCGGTGACAGGCTCTGTCGGCAAGACGGGCACCAAGGAAGGGTTGCTGCACATCCTGTCGCGGCAGGGCCGAACACATGCTTCAGTGGCTTCCTACAATAATCACATCGGTGTGCCGTTGACGCTGGCACGCATGCCTGCGGATACCGAGTACGGCATCTTTGAAATCGGCATGAACCACGCCAACGAGATTTCACCTCTGGTCAAGATGGTCCGGCCGGAAGCGGCCATCATCACGACGGTGGAAGCCGTTCACATTGAGAATTTCTCGTCCGTCGAAGACATCGCTGATGCAAAAGCCGAGATCTTCGATGGATTGCAGTCGGGCGGTGTTGCCATCCTCAATCAGGACAACTCTCACTTCGAGCGACTGAAGGCGCGTGCGCTCGCCTGTGGTGCCGGCCAGATCATCGCGTTCGGTACGCAGGACATGGCTGAAGCTCGCGTCACCCGCATGTCTCTCAAGCCGGACGCGTCCTATGTGACGGCGACCATCTGCGGTCATGACATGACCTACAAGCTGGGCGTTCCCGGCGAGCACATCGTCATGAACTCGCTGGCCATGCTGGCCTGTGTGCATGTTCTGGGTGCTGATCTTGCCCTGGCAGGATTTGCACTGGGTGAGATGACACCGCCGGAAGGCCGGGGCAGACGGATTGAGATCAACCTGGCTCGCGGGTCCTTCCTGATCATTGACGAGAGCTACAACGCAAACCCCACGTCCATGCGCGCTGTCATGCAGGCGCTTGGTAATACGCCGCCAGGGTCAAGGGGCCGACGCATCGCCGTGGTGGGGGACATGCTCGAACTGGGTGATCATGCGGCAGCGGCCCATGCAGGGCTGAGCGCGCCGATTGTGGAAAACTCGATCGACCTTGTGTTTGCCTGCGGCCCGCTGATGAAGAACCTGTGGGATGCACTCCCGGCGAACACACGTGGGGCCTATGCAGATACATCAGCTGAGCTGGCGCCGCGGGTTGTGAAGGAAATCGCATCGGGGGATGTCGTGATGATCAAGGGGTCGCTTGGCAGCCGCATGGCGCGCGTACTCGAAGCGCTCAAGGCACTGGGCCCGGAGGCTCAGCCCAAGAAGAACAACAATGAGGAGCTGGTCTGATGCTTCATATGCTGTTTGCCGATCTGGCGGATCAGGTCTCAATCTTCAACGTGTTCCGCTACATCACCTTCCGTACCGGCGGGGCAACCCTGACGGCACTCCTGGTTGCCTTCATTCTGGGGCCGGCATTCATCCGCTGGCTGAAGAAAAAGCAGAAGCAGGGTCAGCCGATCCGCGAAGACGGTCCGCAAAGCCATATCGTCGCAAAGGCTGGTACGCCGACCATGGGTGGTGGGTTGATCCTCATGTCCATCGTTGTGGCCACGCTGCTATGGGCTGACCTCACCAACGGATATGTCTGGGCCGTGCTGGGTGTCACCGTCGGCTTTGGCCTTGTGGGTTTTGCGGACGATTATCGCAAGGTGACGCGGTCCAGCCATGCGGGTGTTTCGGGCCGCGTGCGGCTTGGCATCGAATTCGTCATCGCGTTTGTCGCGGTCTATTTCATGATGCAGCTTTCAAGCGGCAATCTGGGTGGCGCGGTTGCTGTGCCGTTCTTCAAGGATGTGCTGATCCAGCTTGGTCTGTTCTACATTGTCTTCGGCGGGCTGGTGATTGTTGGCGCATCCAACGCCGTCAACCTCACGGATGGTCTGGACGGTCTGGCCATCGTGCCGGTGATGATCGCAGCCGCCAGCTTTGGCCTAATTGCCTATCTCATCGGTAACGCGGTCTTTTCAGAGTATCTCCAAATCCACTTTGTGCTGGGTACTGGTGAACTTGCCATCATCTGCGGTGCCATCATCGGAGCGGGCCTTGGTTTCCTCTGGTTCAATGCGCCGCCGGCCATGGTCTTCATGGGCGATACGGGCTCGCTCGCGCTGGGCGGTGCCATCGGCTCCATGGCCGTTGCGACCAAGCATGAACTGGTACTCGTCATCATCGGCGGCCTCTTCGTTGTCGAGGCGTTGTCGGTGATCGTGCAGGTGGCGTCTTTCAAGCTGACGGGCAAACGCGTCTTCAAGATGGCGCCCATCCACCATCATTTCGAACAACTCGGCTGGGCCGAGCCCACCATCGTCATCCGCTTTTGGATCATTGCCATCATCCTGGCGATGATCGGTCTCTCCACCCTCAAGTTGCGTTAGAAAGAACCTGCTCACTCACCATGATCCCTGTTCCCGGATTTGACTCAAAGCGCGTTGCCATGTTCGGCCTTGGTCGGACAGGGCTGGGTGTTGCGCGTGCGCTAGAAGCAGGCGGTGCCACCGTGCTGTGCTGGGACGATGGTGAGGCGCGTCGTGCGGAAGCGGCTGATGCTGGTCTTCTGGTTGATGACCTCTATGCCGTCGACTGGTCCGACATAGAGGCTCTGGTTCTCAGCCCTGGCGTTCCGCTCACGCATCCGGCTCCCCATCCGCTTGTGCTGGCAGCCAAGGCGGCGGATGTTCCGGTGATTGGTGACATGGAGCTGTTCCAGCGTGCGCTTGATGCTTCGGGCACGCGCGCGCGCATGGTTGCGGTTACGGGCACCAACGGAAAATCGACGACAACCGCGCTGATTGGCCATCTCATTCGCCAGGCCGGTGGGGACGCGCAGGTTGGTGGCAATATCGGCAGGGCAGTTCTTGACCTTGATCCGCCGGAAGACCAAACGGTCTATGTGATCGAGATCTCGTCCTATCAACTTGATCTCGCACCGGGCTTCCGGCCTGACGTGGCTGTTCTGCTCAACATCACGCCGGATCATCTGGACCGGCATGGGTCATTCGACAACTACGTCGCTATCAAGGACCGCATATTCGCCAATCAGACCGGCAGGGGGTATGCCATCTTCGGCATAGACAGTCAGCCAGTGGCAAGACTATGCACGGCGCGGTGTGGCCAGCAGGCGCCAGCCGGCTCCAAAGACGGCGGCCCAAAGGTCATTCCCATGTCCACCAGGAAGGCGTTGGGCCGCGGTGTCTATGTGCTGGGCGGCAAGATCTATCACTCGCGCTCCAGCCGTGTTGAAGAAGCCGCGGACCTCAATGACATCGCCACCTTGCAGGGCATCCACAACTGGGAAAACGCGGCGGCAGCCTTTGCTGCGGTCAGGGTGCTGGGCATTGACCCGTCGAAGATCGCAGAGGGGTTGCAGCGGTTTCCAGGCCTTGCGCATCGCATGGAGCAGGTGGCCGAGATCAACGGTGTGCGGTTTATCAATGACAGCAAAGCGACCAATGCCGACGCTGCCGCGCGTGCACTTGATACCTATGATCATATCTACTGGATTGCCGGCGGTGTAGCGAAGGCCGGAGGCATTGAGCCGCTGAAGGAATACTTTCCGAAGATCAGGAAAGCCTATCTCATCGGCAAGGCGGCGCCGGATTTTGCAGCCACCCTGGATGGTCATGTCCGTCACACGCTTTCCGGTACGCTTGAGGAAGCCGTGACCCAGGCTGCCCATGATGCGGCGGACGAAAAGGATGCAGTGGTATTGCTGTCGCCCGCTTGCGCCTCATTCGATCAGTTCCCGGATTTTGAAAAACGCGGCGATGCGTTCCGGAACGCGGTCCGTGATCTTGCCAAGTCATCATCGGAACCCAAACAAGGCGGGGGGGCTGCGGCATGATCCGGCTTGCCCGCACAGACAGAAGCCCTGTTG
>JANQMQ010000333.1 GCA_028279995.1 Candidatus Phaeomarinibacter sp.
CGCGCTGCATTCAACAACAGCGCGCGTAGACCACCTTGAGCGGGTCATTCGCCCGGCACTGGCGGGCGGCAGATGGGTTGTCTCGGACCGCTTTGCAGATTCCACGACGGCCTATCAGGGACACGCTCTATCGTTGGGGACAGATGTAACATCGGCGCTGGAAGAGATTGCAGTCGGAAACACACAGCCAGATCTCACTCTTATTCTAGATTTGCCAGTCGAAGACGGACTGGCGCGTGCGCACGCGCGTGAAGCAACAGACAACGCCGGGGAAGATCGCTATGAGGGCTTTGATGTGGCGTTCCACGAAACCCTGCGGCAGGCTTTCCTGAAAATCGCGGATGCTGAACCGGAGCGGTGTGTTGTGATTGATGCGTCGCAGAGCGAGGACGCTGTCGCCGGGGATATCTGGCAGGCCGTCAGCGCGCGGCTTGGAGTAGGGACGGCATAGATGGCACGCTCCCCTGAACCAACAGACGTGCCGGAGCCTGATCGGCTGGAAGGCTTTCCGCATCCGCGTGATACCGAATTGCTCTACGGCCATCAGCAGGCGGAAGACGCCCTGCGTGAAGCGTTCATGGCCGGGCGACTGCACCATGCCTGGCTGATTACCGGTCCCGCGGGCATCGGCAAGGCAACCCTGGCTTACAGGTTTGCCCGCTTCCTGCTGAAGTATGGCGAGCCCCGTATGGCGGAAGCAGTAGGTGTCGAGACCCTGCACGTGCCGCCGGAGGACGAAATCTTCAAGCGCGTATCTTCGCGCGGTCATGCCAACGTTCTTACCCTGCGCAAACCCTGGAACGATAAGACCAAGAAATACATGACCGTGCTGTCGGTCGATGAAGTACGCCGGACGCATGATTTCTTCGGCATGAAGGCAGGCGAGGGCGGCTGGCGTATCTGCATTGTGGATACGGCAGATGACATGAACGTCAGCGCCGCAAACGCGCTGCTGAAGGTCCTTGAGGAACCACCCGCCAGAACCATTTTCATGGTCCTGGCCAATCACCCCGGGCGGCTGCTGCCCACCATCCGGTCTCGCTGCCGTCACCTGCCGCTCAAACCCCTGAGCCATGACCAGTTGCTGTCTTCTGTTCATGGTCATCTCGGGCATATGGCAGATGGCGATATGGAGGCGGTTGCCAAGCTGGCCCAGGGAAGCGTGGGGCGCGCCCTGCTGCTGGCAGGCGGTGGCGGCATTGAGCTGTATCGCGAGATGCATGATCTGATTGCGAGCCTGCCCAAGCCTGATGTGCCGGCCATCCATGCGCTGGCAGAAAAGCTCGCACGGCGCGGCAATGATCAGGCCTACGAGATGTTTCGCGAGCTCCTGTCCGACTGGCTGGTGCGGCTGGTGCGCCAGGGGGCGGGCGGGCCTGCCATGATCAATGAGGTGATTGCCGGGGAGGCGGACATCATGAACCGGCTGGCGTCCGGTACCTCGCTTGATCGCTGGGTAGAGGTATGGGAAAACACCGCGCGCACTGCCGAGCGGGCAGAAGCGCTTAATCTCGACCGGAAACAGGTGGTTCTCGGCACGTTTGCAGCGCTCGAAACTGCAGCGCGCGCATAGCTTCCTCTTCGCCCCCCTGTTTCATCAAAGCTGAAAGCCACCGCCATGTCAGGCGACAAGAATTTTTACATCACCACCGCCATCTCATATCCCAATGGCGCCCCCCATATCGGCCACGCTTATGAGGTGCTGACGACGGACATCCTGGCGCGCTTCAAGCGGCTTGATGGGTATGATGTGTTTTTTCTGACGGGTACGGATGAACACGGCCAGAAGATGGTGGAGACGGCGGAGAAGGAAGGCATCAGCGTCGAGGAACTCGCTGACCGCAATTCGCGGAAGTTCAAGGAACTGCCGCCCGCGCTCAACTGTTCCAATGACGACTTCATTTCAACCCGCGAGCCGCGCCACGCCAAGGCCGCGCAGGAGTTGTGGAACCGGCTGGCCGCCAAGGGCGACATCTATCTGGACAAGTACGAAGGCTGGTACTCGGTCCGCGACGAAGCGTTCTACACCGAGACCGAACTGACCGAAGGCCCCAATGGCGAGAAGCTGGCGCCCACCGGCACCGAGGTGAAGTGGATGGAGGAGGAGAGCTACTTCTTCAAGCTCTCCGCCTATCAGGACAAGCTGATAGCTCTGTATGAAAGCCAGCCGGGTTTCGTGCAGCCGGATGCGCGGCGCAATGAGATCATGTCTTTCGTCAAGGGCGGACTCAAAGACCTGTCCGTCTCCCGCAAGACATTGAACTGGGGCGTGCCGGTGCCGGGCGACGAAGATCACGTGATGTATGTGTGGATCGACGCGCTGACAAACTACCTGACCGGCGTCGGCTTTCCGCACACCAACCCTGACCAGCTGGCGAAGTTCTGGCCCGCGGACCTGCACATCATCGGCAAGGACATCCTGCGGTTTCACACGGTCTATTGGCCGGCCTTCCTGATGTCTGCGGATGTTGAGTTGCCCAAGCGCGTGTTCGCGCACGGCTTCCTCTATAACCGCGGCGAAAAGATGTCGAAGTCGCTGGGCAATGTGCTCGACCCGTTTGAGATGATCGAAGAATACGGCGTTGACCCGTTCCGATATTTCTTCTGCCGTGAGGTGTCTTACGGGCAGGACGGCAGCTATGGCCATGAAGCGATGGTCAACCGCATCAACGCCGACCTGGCCAACGATCTGGGCAACCTGGCCCAGCGCTCACTCTCGATGATTGGCAAGAACTGCGATGGCGTTGTGCCGACGCCCGGCGCGTTCACTGCCGAAGATCAGGCGATGCTGGACGCAGTGGATGGGCTGCTCGAGCCCGCGCGCAAGGCCATGGACG